>NZ_WMEU01000006.1 GCF_009856295.1 Pontibacillus yanchengensis
CCATTTATTATTGTTTACAGGCGATAGTTTCAGGTACAAAGAATCATTAACTCACCGATAATTTAGAGGCGGCAAGTGGCATACATTTTTGAATGCCATTCCCTACATTTTTTACTTGCCAAATACATATTAACTAAACAGTCCTATATGATTGGTGCTTAATTAGCTAATTACGATAAGGAGAAGCATCAGTTCTACCATAATCTTTACGATAAATACTTTAGAAAATTTAAACCAGCTTACTCAAATGGAGATATTGGAAAAAGTAAAGGGATAATTGAGGAATATAAAAAAGGTGTAAAAAATTTCTTAAAAGATATAGAAAATTGATTATTCTTAATCAGCTGCAAAAAAGTTTAACTAGCAAATTATCTTGAATTCAAGTGTTACAGTTTTGGGCGCTAACCTGGAATAAAGGGGAGAGCGCCTTAAGTATATCTTAAGGGAAACTCACTATTGTGTTATTAATGGTCCTTTGAAATAATTGGTAGTAAATTGAAAGGTAGTTTTTATTGAATGTAATTTTAATAGGGGGAGCTTCTTGAAGTAAATAGGGTTAGTAAGTATTATTTTAGGAATTATTCTAATGGCACTTGGTGGCTTAGAGAGAATAATGTTTTTCCAGTCTTATGGTGGTGATATTAATCAAAAGCGGGCTATTATTAATTTAACCCCATCTTACATAGGGAATATAACGAGTTTCACCCTTTGGACAGGTGTAGTAAGTATAATAGTAGGTTTGCTAATGATACTCTCTGAGTTGAATGATAAACGGTTTAGTGAATGAAATTTAACATTGAATAATAGTGGGGCAGATCCAATAATTTGGTATATATAAAGATATTAAAAAGAAGTCTTGAATTTTCTTAAATTAGAAAAGAGGTAGTACTAATGTGTAATAAGCTGAATTTTGAAATCAATGATATCAATAAGGCAGAGATCGAAATAAATATTATGAACTCAAACCCATCTTATAATCTTGTTTCAAAAAATAAAAGCACAATAAAACTCCAAGATATCCATTCAGAATATGAAGAGTCCAATAAATTAAATACTACACGCTTATTAATAAAACAGGATGACGACTATATTGGTTTAGTTGACTATTGCTTAAATAATCCTTCAGATAATTTTCCTTGGATAAGCTTGTTTGTGATTCACAAAGAGTTTCAAGGACGAGGGTATTCAATCGAAGCATATAAGGAATTTGAAAAACTTATAAGAAAGAAAAATAAAGAAAAAATACGGTTAGCTGTTCATAAAGAAAATGAAACAGGGGTAAGGTTTTGGGGGAAATTTGGCTACACCAAGTTCAAGGAAGTATTATTTGAAGGTAAACCTCACTTATGCTTGGAAAAAGAATTAAATTAGTCACTTGTATGCATAATGTAACAATAGCCAAGGATATCTCGACTTTGAGTATTCCGGATAAGACCAGCTATAAACTTAAATAATTAATGGCTTTGTCTCGAGGCGCATATGACTGTAAATATATTATTTCTTTTTATCAAGTTCCCATTTTGTGAATACATTAATTACGAAATAAGTCATTAAGCCAGCAATAAGTGAAATGATTAAATTTCTTATACTTAAAAGACCATAGTCATGATAATAGGAAATTAATGCGTAAGCGTCTTCCTTGTAGAATATCATCATTATCACAAGTGCTATTTTATGTGACAGTGGAAAAAAGAATCCAAATAAAACAATATACAAAGCATATCTTTTCATAAAATGATCCCCTTTTAAGACTATCGTATGAGACAACTATATGTGACAAGCCGTTTAATGATACTAAAAATCACCAAAAACTTACTGTCGAAGATTATACGTCTAGATTTATATATATTAAGTAGAGGAAAAGAGATTTTAACTCGAATACAAGTATTCCATGCGATCGCGCTTTCCTGGAATTAGGAAAGCCTTTTTTATTTGACTTGATTATATAGTAGAGCAGTTTGTTAATTGGATATTTATGTTTATAAGTGAATTAGATTGTGAAGAAATGATCTTCAACTAATGGAGCAGGTTAGTTGCAGCAAAATCGTTATTAAACATAAATTTCTAATTCGGACATACCTATTATTAGGAGGTGTCCAGTTTGAAAAAGAATCCTGAAAGTTTCTCAAATTCATTATTGTACTTTTCTTTAGGTTGTATAATATTGGCTTTTATATTTTCTGGGGTTTTTCAATCGAAAGAATCAGAAAGTTTGCAAGAAAAATTAACAGTATCGACACAAGTACGTTCTCTTCTTAATAATGATTCAAAAGGAATAGAAAATAAACTAAATACAATAGTAGAAAATACTAATCAAATTTCAAAAATTGAAATTTATAATGTTTCAGGTATATCTGAAAGTATAAAGGTATTTGATTATGTCAAAAAAGAGAAACCTAATTTTGAGTATAGTAGAGATTTTGCTTTTACACCATTATTTGTTGACTTCCATCCATCTGGAAGCGGTGACAGTAATTGGTATGTAATAACGGAAAGAAGAAGTTTCCATACATTAAGTGTTTTGGTCTTATTATTAGGTTTTACCCTTTATTGGTTTTCATTCTCTATTTGGGCTTTAAGAAATGCCTATTATCAAAAGAGACTAAATGTTATGTGGGCTTTTTTGTTAGTTTTATTAAATGTTATAGGGTATTCTTTATTTCTATTATATAGAAATAAAACAGATGCAAAGCATGGTTTTTAAATAGCCTTTGTTGAACTAAAGGGTGCTATTGTTAAAGAATAATTTGTTAATTATCTTGAATCCAAGTCTTCCTGATAAGGGCGCGCGCGACAAGTTCTGCTATAAACGCTTTGAGCGTGAAAGGCAGGAAGTTTTACTAGGTGAAATTTCAACTTTATTACGGAGGTTGGGAATGATGGAACCACGTTTCCTGAAACCAACCCGTCAATACTCCTGCATGTGTTAAGACTGACAGGTCTTAGGATGTGAAGCACAGGTAGTCTCGGTAGAACAGAAGCTGAAGCCATTCAACATGAAAAGGTATGCTGATGGATATACCGCACGGCTGAAAAACTAGATAAGGTGAGAATGGTTCTTTGAGATAGGAACTGACGAACTTCCGAATGTAAGGGTCTAATTAAACAACATAGGGAAACCTATGTGTCATCTCACGATGACGTGAGTGGTGTGGAGTAAAATTGCGCCCTCTGAAATACGCTATACCGAACCATGGCGGTATCCAGCTCACAGGCTTATAGGAAGCACCTAACTTTAGAAGGGATAGCTACGTTGTAAGGTACTTGGAAAGCAAGAAACGTCGGTTTATGGGCTGTCACCCTAGACGGTTGCTATAAAGTGAAGACTGAAAAGCATTTATTCTTGTGAGGGTAGGGGAATGACTGATGAATCTCCTGTAATAGGAGGGGAGGAACAGCCCCAAGTCTAATGAATGAAACGATTATTTTCCTAACGTGAATGACACCGATCGGGTAGGAATGTGGGAATATCACTCCACAAGGAGGGATGCCACAGTGTCAACGCTGCGAAACTGGGATTATTACAATATGACGGAGACGTTTACAGAATTACATGAAAAAGCGAGCCAAGGAAATAGCTTTTCTCATCTATATGATTCCATCATATCGAAAGAAAATATCCTGCTCGCTTTTCGCATGATTAAGACAAACAAAGGTTCCAAAACACCAGGGACAGATGGGAAAACCATCGCCGATATGAAAAAGTTATCGGAAAATGAACTGGTAACAGAAGTGAGGGCCAAACTTAAGAACTATCACCCGAAGAAAGTTCGTAGGGAATGGATTGAAAAAGAAAACGGGAAATGGAGACCTCTCGGGATTCCATGTATCTTGGATAGAATCATCCAACAAAGTTTTAAACAAATCCTTGAACCCATCGTAGAAGCACGATTTTTCAAGCATAGTTACGGGTTCAGACCTCTACGGTCTGCTCATCATGCTATGGCTAGGATACAATATTTAATTAACCAAGCGCAATTTCATTTTGTAGTCGATGTAGATATTAAAAGTTTCTTCGATAATGTAAATCACACTCGATTAAACAAACAACTTTGGAATATCGGCATACAAGATAGAAGAGTCTTAGCTTGTATCTCAAAGATGTTAAAGTCTGAAATCGATGGAGAAGGTGTTCCTGATAAAGGCTCACCGCAAGGTGGTATTCTATCGCCTCTGCTCTCGAATGTCGTGTTAAATGACTTGGACCAGTGGGTCTCAGGACAATGGGAGACGTTTCCCTTACACAAACCTTACAGCTCAGATGACGCTAGACGACGTGCTAGAAAAACTACCAATCTTAAACATGGCTACCTTGTGAGATATGCCGATGATTGTGCGCCACGAAGGCGCGGCGCGTAAGCGCCAATGCTATGCTGTACAGAAGATGAGGGAAGGCCCCTCGGAGCCGCTGTGCAGGCGGAGGCTTCAAACCACCTTAAGCTGCTGTAATCAAAAGTTATGGTAGTGAGCGTTAAGGAAAAGGTAGGGCAAGACCCTATCAGGTACATATCACGGAGACGAACACCATTGAAACGCTGATAAAGTGTCGTAAGCATAGGAATGTCATCAAAACCAGGGGGGAGTCGTTAACCTGGGACGAGTCTGGAAGAGACCTGTTTACTGACCAGGCGGTGACCGGCATGAAGGCGGCGTGAACGTGATATAGGCTTCTGTACGGAACGTGGGAACCTACGACTCCGATGCTAATGGAAAAATCCAAGTGGAAACCCCACGAGGATGAAAGTACAGATGCGGAGTATAGGGACGGAACAGCTTGTAGTAGTGATGAGGCTTTTCGAAAGAAAAGAAGAGCAAAGGAGCTGTGTTATCCCGTTTTGAAAACTAGTCAACCAATTATGGGAGGAACTTATGGACAAAACAAAGCCGCATAAAATTTCTAAACAAACAGTGTGGAAAGCTTATAAACTAGTCAAAGCGAAAAAAGGAGCACCTGGCATCGATGATGAGTCAATCCAGTGTTTCGAAGAAAAGCTGAAAGACAACCTATACAAAATATGGAATCGCATGTCTTCTGGATCATACTTTCCGCCTCCAGTTAAAGTTGTAGAGATTCCCAAGAAAAATGGGGGAACTAGAACTCTAGGAGTTCCAACTGTATCTGATCGAATTGCACAGATGACGGCTAAACTTTACTTTGAACCTTTAGTTGAACCATTCTTTCATACTGATTCATACGGTTACAGACCTCATAAGTCTGCAATTGATGCTGTAAGAGCCATAAGAAAAAGGTGTTGGAAGAATGATTGGGTACTAGAGTTTGACATCAAAGGACTGTTTGACAATATAGATCATGAATTACTCATGAAAGCAGTTAGGAAACATACGAACTGCAAATGGTTAATTCTCTATATTGAAAGATGGTTAAAGGCACCATTTCAGAAGAAAGATGGAGAGATGGTTGAGAGAATATCGGGAACACCGCAAGGCGGTGTGATCAGTCCCGTTCTGGCTAATTTGTTCATGCATTACACATTTGATAAATGGATGGAAATCAATTACCCAGATAACACGTGGGCAAGATATGCCGATGATGCAGTAATACATTGTAAAAGTAAAGAAGAAGCCGAGAAGATACTTGAGAATTTAAACCGTCGGTTTAACGAATGTAGGCTTGAACTACATCCCGACAAAACCAAGATAATCTACTGTAAAGACGCAGATCGGACTGAGGATCATCCAAATATCTCGTTTGACTTCTTAGGATATACCTTTCGACCGAGACGATCTAAGAACAGATATGGAAAGTTCTTCATAAACTTTACTCCGGCGGTGAGCAACAAGGCA
Organism: Pontibacillus yanchengensis; assembly: GCF_009856295.1. NCBI lineage: Bacteria > Bacillati > Bacillota > Bacilli > Caryophanales > Bacillaceae > Pontibacillus > Pontibacillus yanchengensis. The sequence goes on from NZ_WMEU01000006.1 coordinate 5,806, forward strand.
TGCAAAGCCATGAGGCAAACTATAAGAGGATGGCGGCTTCAATTGAAGCCCGATAAAGAGATTAATGACCTCTCTCAAATGTTTAATGCTGTAATTAGAGGGTGGATTAACTACTATGGTCATTTCTACAAATCCCAACTCTACTCTGTCTTACGTCACATGAATCGAGCATTAGTGCAATGGGTAAGAAGGAAATATAAGAGATTTATGAGACATAAGAAAAGGGCAGAGAGATGGCTAGGAAGACTTGCTAGGAATCTACCACAACTGTTTGTGCACTGGCAGATGGGAATTCTGCCTGCGGATGGATAATGGGAGCCGGATGAGCTGAGAGGTTCACGTCCGGTTCTGAGAGGGCCTAAGGGTGAGATTCCCTTGGGCTACTCACCTTAAGATTCTATGTCGTGACGGAAAGACGGCTCAACGTTGGTACCATGCGGTACGCTTATTTCTGAAAGAGCGTTTAAATCTTGATATATCTCCTGAAAAGTCTCAAATTGTGAATCTTCGTAAAAGAGAATCAGAATTCTTAGGGTTTACCATACGTGCCAATCGAAAGGGTAAGAAACGAGTGGCACACACGGGCATTATTTCTTCCAAAAGAATGAAAATAAAAGAGGAAGCTAGGAAATTAATCCGAAGGATTAAGGCTTCCCCAACGGCTCGCAATATCCACCGATATAATAGTTTTGTGTTAGGTATCCATCACTACTTCAACCGAGCGACTCATGTAAGTCTTGAATTCTCACGTCTTGCCTTCGATCTAAAACCATTCTTGTACAATCGACTTCGGACGGTTGGGACACAAGAACATCCATTTCGCCCACCACCCTTATATAAGAAACTTTTCAGCTTGCGTACTAAAACCATCCGTATTAAGGATATGTATCTATTTCCGCTAGGAAACGTTAGAACCATCCATACAATGGGCTTCAGTACAAAGCTCTCCCTCTACACGGAGGATGGAAGGAACCACTTATATAAGAAATTACGTCCTGATATCCAAAAGGAAATTAGTCATCTTATGAAATCCTTTCTACCTGATAGAAGTGTAGAATATATGGATAACCGAATCAGCAGGTATAGTATGAAGATGGGCAAATGCGAAATCACTGGGGAGTATCTTTACGCTCATACCATGCATTGTCACCACTACATGCCTAAATCTCTTGGTGGTAGCGACCAATTTAAAAATCTTCGTATTCTTCATAAGGAAGTCCACCAATTAATCCATATGAAGGATAAAGAGAAGGTGAAACGACTTGTCCAAGTACTAGATATTAATCAATCTCAATTAGATAAAGTCAATAAATACCGAAAGGTATGTAACCTTGAAGGTATCAAAATGTCCCAACTCGAAGAGTAACACTGGAACTTATAATCTAGTACTTAACATTAGATGGAGCGCCGAATGCCGGGAAACTGGCACGTTCGGTGTGGAGCAGGGGAAAAGCTGGAGATAACATCAAATGCTTACCTATTGCTAACGATTCTTTAATAAGAAATTACATCTTTTAATAACTTAAACGGGCTAGGTGGATTAGTTGAATAAGCTTGTATTTAAATAAGCTGTTGGAAAAATACATGGGGGTGTAGATTTGAGTTTAGACTTAAATAGGCTAAATGAAAAATTATTGAATGAGGCAGATGGAATTCTTTATGAGTTAGGTTTGTACGATTCATTAAAAAAGTACGGGGATCCAAAAGTTAGTGGGAGTTATTTTTTAAATTTGATGACTTGGAGAGATTTAGATATATATCTTAAATCAGAAGCAATGGACAATGAAACCTTTTTTGATTTAGGTAAAGAAATTACTATGAAATTGAATCCATCTAAAATGAGTTTTAGAAATGAATTAATTGGTAAAACCCCGCATTTACCAGAAGGATTATATTGGGGGGTACATACAAATCTTTTTGACGAGAAATGGAAAGTAGATATATGGGCAATTAACTCAGAAGAGGTCAAGCGAAAGCAAAGAGAAGTAGAGGAAATAAAGTATAGACTTGATAACTCTAAAAAAGAATCAATTTTAGAGTTGAAAAATCAATTGCATAGTCACCCTTTATATCGCAAAACATTTTTTAGTGTAGATATTTATGATGCGGTACTGAATGATAAGGTAACATCATTAGAACAATTTAAAGAATGGTTATGTAAAAGAAAGGAAATACAAATATAATCCAAGGTTAGGAAAACAGCTTTTTTTATTCTTCGATTTATCAGCTATCTTGGCAGAATAAATTAGTGCTTATCTCGAATGTGAGAGTTCAATAAACGGGCGCGATTCTTTAATAAGAATTTGCGTCTTTTTTATTTAGAACAGAGAATAATTCTTCAGATCATCTATATGGATATAAATGTTAAAATAGTATGGGAATGTAATAAGACGAATGTATAAGATAATTAAAGAATAGGGGGGGATGGGGCGTTGTGAGTTTTGATATAGATAGATACTTTTTAACATTAGCATTAGACGAAGCTGAACAAGCATTAAGTGAAAATACATATCCCATTGGGGCTGTAATTGTAGATGAAAATTATAAGTTAGTCTCCACAGGACGAAACCAAGTCCATCCACATCATGATGCAACTGCTCACGCTGAAATAAATGCAATACGAAATGCAGGTCAAGCAATATTAAATGCAAAAGTTAATCGTGAGAAATTCACTATATTCACTTCTTTAGAACCTTGTCCTATGTGTACAGGAGGAATTTTATTTGCAAATATAAAGAAAGTTGTTTGGATACTTAATGACGATTTAGGATTTGGTGGTTATAAAAAGATTAAAGGAGCTAATGTATTTGATAATAGGTTTAATGAAATTGAAGTAATTGAAGAACCATATAAAGATTTGAAAATAAGACAACAGGAGCTTATGAGTAAATGGGAAGTTAATCCAAATAATATCGTTAATTTGCGAGATGCTTTAATGTAATATCTCATTCTAATTATCGAGCTTTTTTAGAAATAAAGAATATAAGGGGAAGTATTAATGGCTTATCCGTTTGATTGTATTACTGATTTCATTTTCGTAGAAACTGATATTTCTCCAGCAGATGTGATTTTAGTTCCGGGTGCTGACCATCCACAACTAATAGAAAAGGCAGTTGCTTTATATAAACAAGGATTAGCCCCATATATACTTCCGTCTGGTGGATATAAACCACATGTTGGAGCTACGGAATGGTCATATCTAAGTAATATTGGAATTAGAAATGGAGTACCAGAAGGAGCAATTTTAAAAGAAGATAAAGCACAGCACACTTTGGAAAATGCTCGTTTTTCTTTGGAAGTTTTAAAACAAAAGGATATAGCCTTAAATAAAGTTATTATAGTATGTAAAGCATGTCATTCTCGGCGTGCATTGCTATGCTATCAAAAGGTGTTTCCAAAAGAAGTAGAGTTTCTTGTCTCTCCTGTTGTTGATAGATATGGGATAACTAAAGATAACTGGTTTCTTTCTGAAATCGGAATAAGTCGTACAATGACTGAAGTTCAGAAAATCGGTAAATACTTTGGAGATTTTATTCCAAATTGGGTAGACAGATAAATAAACATAGTTCTTCACTAACGGGGCAGTTGAGTTTAAGAGGATTTTAAGGAGGGAGAAAAATAAATATATTAAAAAGAGTAAATGGGGTCATCTTAATCGTAATAATTGGACTTGTTGTATCTTACTTATTTTTGCATATTAAGATACCGATCTATATTGTTCTCGCTCTTGCATCTGTTGCGTATACGCTAACGGCAATTGACATCATCAAATATCGCCAAAACAAGGGCGGCTATAAATATATTGTTGGTGCTATTGTTATGCTTTTCGCAGCGGCTATGATGTTTTTTGAATAAAGGTAATGTAAAAAACTTTAGTACTATCGGGTGCAATAGTGGAACAAGGAGTTGTCGATGCGGCAGCTCCTATTGTGTTAAAGGAGCAGAATAATTGAATAAGAGTTGTTTAGTTTCAAAAACTAAACAGAGGTGATAATTATGAGGAAATTTTCATTTATAATTATAGTCGTAATGTTTCTTACAGTCGCTAACTCACCAGTAAATGCAAAACCAATAAACGAAGCTGATACGGGTTTATATTACACACTTTATTATGCACTTATGAGTAGCCTAAGAGAACCAGTAGATAAAGCGATTGTAGAAATTTATAAGGATGACAAAAACGCCCCAAGAGATCTTAGGTGGGATGCGACTGGAGCAGAAATTCTTAAAATAAAGCAAGTGTATGGTATCGGGGGACTATACGAGATAACTTTAAAGATAATGCCTTTTTATCGTGCTCATATAACATATGGAATTGATGAAGTTGTTATAAATACAAATGGTGAACTGATAAGTTATAAACACTTGAAGACATATCCTCGTTAGTGCAACTAAAGGGTGCAATAGCTGAACAAGGAACTGTCAAATGTGGCACTTAATATTGACAGATGCCAGAAGAAAGTATGTTTACGACTAATGCACAAAGGTTTAACATATGGAGGAGCATATTTTCCTAAAATAAAAGACGTCCTATGAAGTACGTCTTTGCGTATTGCGGCGAGAGACAGCACTCCACATTTGTGCCTTGCCATAAAGGCGTGTCAATCTCGTCTTATGCAAATCAGCTCATCGCGAGATTAGTATAGCATAATGCAACTATTATATCTAATAGGAATTTTCCTTATAGTATTGAACGGGTGAGTTTATTGAAGAGTAAGTTAATTATCTCGAACTCAAGTCTTCCATATTTGGGCGCGAACCTAGAACAAAAGGGGGGAGTGCGTCCCTATTTTTATGGGATTGATTGGGTTAAATATCTAAAGTGGAATAGAAGAATTATCATTCAATAGTTTGATTGCTTTGTAATAATTGGAACTATTTGGATTGTTATAAAGCTTCTGTGAATTTTATTAATTGGGGAAGGTAGGAAAATATGAAGAGAACTTTGATTTTAGTTAATTCTATAATTGTAATAAGTGTGCTGTTTGGTTGTTCAACAAAAAAAGAACAGTTTAATGACGAAAATATAATTTTTAATGTAATTGATATCCAATCTACCAATGAGTTTAATTCCTATAAGATAAAAATATCAAATAAAACTGAATTTGATTTAACTCATCTTTCTCTCGATTTAAGTTATCCAATAAAAACGGTAAACGGTTCTAAAAGTAATCCTTTTGTTGTAGAAGGCGAAGCAGAAAACACAGAAAGACCAGTAAAACTTAAATCAGGAGAGGCAATACAGTTTTCAATTATTGCTCCAATAAATGAGGTGTTTTCTGATAAAGACTTACTTGATTTTGAAAATCCTAGTGTGAAATTACAGGGATATTTTAAAGAAGAAAATACCGAAGTTCCATTTGGTATTTCTGGTGGATTAAGAGTTTTGGTTGACGAGAATTAAATTGTTTAATTTCTATAGTATTTTCATCAGTAATCATTATGTTATCTCGAATTCAAGTCTTCCTGATACGAGGGCGCAAATGTAGAAAAACATACTGTTTTTCATATAGAATTTAAATGTCAAATAAAAGCTTGAAACAACGATTTAATGGTGTAGTAACCAAGCATTTAAAGAAATATCTCAGTTGGTTTCAAGTGATACATCTTCAAAGAATTGAAGATATAATGATTGATATTACAGCGAAAAGGAAATAGTTACCAGTTACCGAAGCGTATGATACAATAAGGTTATCTAGCTTTACAGTGTAACATTATATGGAGTGATTATTTGAAAAATTATTTTTTAGCGTTTGATAATTACTTTGAACCGATTGATTTTAAAAGAGATAATATTCTCACCTACATAGCAATATTTTTATCATTCATTACCAATGCATCTTTTAATGTATCGTCTATTTATATTTTTATTTTCATACCATTGATTCTAATGGTAAGAGGTGCATGGGATATAGCTCAATTTAAATCAAAACAACAAAAGAGGTACAAACAAACATTAAGTATTACTTTACATCTGGCTTTAGTTTTCGGCATTTTATGGTTGGTTCTCAGGGGATTAATCCCCTTTCTAGATTTCTTATTTAAACAATTTAGTTAAATATATCCAATAATAAAAAAATAACATCCTCTAAGGGTGTTATTTTTTTCCTATTTGAACACTGAACTTTAAAATAGTTTGATTTTAACTATTACGCCTCTTTTTATATTAAATTTTGTATTTAAAGGATAATCTGACAGGTTGTTCGAAGTAAATTCATTATATGTAATCAATTTAAATTCATTTAAGGGGGGGGTTTTATTTTGAGATTAGATATAGATAATTGGGATCCAATCACGGTTTCAGAAATAAATGAAGTTTTCTCAAAGATTCCAATAAATTGGTGTATAGCTGGAGGATGGGCCTTAGATATACATATAAGTAAAAAGACTAGAGTACATAAAGATATAGATGTCATCATCTTTAGAGAAGATCAACAAGTATTATATCATTATTTAAATGGAGCATGGGATTTATATAAAGCTGAAAATGGAAAACTTGTGTCTTGGAAACAAGGAGAGTATTTGGGTTCAACTAATGATATTTGGGTAAGTAAGGATGCTTATTCTTCTTGGGCATTTCAAATTATGTTAGTGGACACTGACAATGATGAATGGATATACAGAAGAGACAAATCCATAAGAGCATCGAAAGAGAAGATTATGCATAAATCTCAAGATGGCATTCCTTATATTAAACCTGAGATTCAGCTTCTTTATAAAGCTGGGGCTTCAATAATAAGAAATAAGGATCTTCAGGATTTTCAAAACATTCTTCCTTTTCTAGATACAAGAGAAAAAGAGTGGCTTAAAGATGCTATAAATAAACAATTTCCTTGTGGCCATAGTTGGTTAAAGTGCTTATAGAATTACTTGTGTAGGTTAATTATCTCGAATTCAAGTCTTTAAGATTAGGGGGATTTCCTTTAATATCAAATAGCACTTTTTATTGCTTTATCAATGTATTTGGTGATTTTTTGTGAATTGCTACTTCTTAGATAGTTGAATAAGGTTTGTATGAAAGTGGGGGAAATGTGAATACTAATATTTAGGTGATTTGGGTCCATTTCTAGGAGAGTGAATATAATGCTTCTATCTGTAGTATGGGAGAAATACCAGCTAGATAAAAAAATCGAAGGCTATTCCCCTTTCACAATGAAGTCCTATAGTAATCAGTATAAAATGTTAATTCGACATTTTGGTGATGTCGATATGAATACCATAACAACTGACAATCTTAAGAGTTATTTAGTAGAGTCAAGCGAGCTATTAAAACCTTCAAGTTTAGGTCATAGGATACGTTGTGTAAGGTGTTTGTTTAAATGGGCTTATGATGAAGGATTTATTGAAAAGAACCCCGCAGTTAAATTGAAAGAACCTAAATTGGGGAAGCGCATTCCAAAGTTTCTCTCAGAACTAGAGATAGAACATCTTCGAGAAGCGTGTGAAACAACTATGGAAAATGCTATTTTTGAATTTTTTTATTCAACAGGATGTAGAATTGGAGAAGTAGTAAAGTTAAATCGAGATGACATATCCTTTTCAACAAATTCTGTAATCGTACATGGCAAAGGGGATAAAGAAAGAGAAGTCTATTACAATACCCGTTGTTCACTATGGTTAAAAAGGTATTTGGAGGAACGGGAGGATGATGATCCTTGTTTGTTTTTAACGGAAAGAAGACCTAAGAAAAGAATAAGCAGCGATATGTTGCGTTATATCATTAAACGGATATCAAGTAAGGCTGGTATTAATAAAAACATTCATCCTCATCAACTAAGACATAGCTATGCTACGCATATGATCAACAATGGAGCCCCTGTAGAAGTTATTCAAAGTCTATTAGGTCATGAAAAGAGCGAAACAACTAAGCTATATGCCCAGCTAAGCGGTAAACTGAGACATGATTTATATACTAAATACTTTTAAAAGAACACGTTCATATAGAATGTGTTCTTTTACATTTAGTAAATACAATTAATGATTTTTTAATTTAATACTGAATTCATAAAGAATAATAATGATTATGTTTTTGTGAATTCTTGCGCTTCCGGAGACTTAAGTATATTAACTATAGGATTAATGGATAAATTATCTCGAATTCAAGTGTTCCATATTCGGGCGCGAATCATAAATAAAAAGTTGTGTCCCTTTATACTTTGGGAAAGTTACTATCAAAATGTAATGTAAACAAGGTGGTGCGATTTTTTGGTATCCGTATTAAAAAGGTTTGGAGTTGTTTTATCTTGTATAATTCTTTTAACCGCATGTTCTGAAGCAGAAGAAACAGATGCCAAAACTATTATGGCAACTGGAAAAGTAGTTGAAAAAAACACTGAGGATACAGAGAGATATATAGAAGTGTTGACTATAGTCGAGAACAACAAAAGGAACATAAAGTTACAAGTTAAAAATGAAAATGTATGGAACTTGATCTTAAAAGATAAATTTTACAGGGTCTCATTCGATATTGAAAACGGTACATATAGTCCATTAAAAGAAATAAAGACAATAAAAGTGGATCCTGAAAAGTTCCAAAAAGACTTAATGAACTTAAACTAACATGGAATTATAGTTGAGGGTAATTTGATGATTATCTCAAATTCAAGTATTCCTGATAAGTGCGCAAACCCAGAATAAAAGGGGCATTTTCACTACTCGGGCTACTTTCTTTCATTTTTCCATTACCTTGCTAGATTCAAGTTTTTTCTCCTTTTTAGTGTTTCAACTAGCTTATATGCTTGTTTCTGAAGCAGAGACGCTACCAAACAATGTCAGAGGTGTTGCAACCATAATCAATGTAAGTAGAACTAAAGACAAAATCTTCTTCATAAAGAATTTTCTCCCTTTTTTGGATTCGGTGATAAGGCTATAATAGAGTGAGCTAATAGTAAACAGTTTATAGGAAAATAGTTACTTAAACAGGAGTTGATTACCATCTTTTTTGTTCTCTACGAGAGTTTCGTAGCAAAGTTTTTATTAATAACAATCATTTTATTTTTTACATTGTATATATTACGGAAAAACGGTATTTCTACTAGAAATGCAATTCTAGTTTTAGTAATCGTTTCATTAGGGGCTCTTGTCTTGCTTGGTGTTGTTTTAGCTCCTTTACTAGCTTTGGGAATAACCGTTATATCAAATTTTGTGTATCAAAGTTTTCAAAAAGATTAGGTTATAACAGTAAAAAATGAACTTTCAAAATAATAACCTCACAGCTATTAATCTGGAAGTATTTGTCTTGGTTGTATATAGAGTAGGTAACTAATTAGATATATGTGTTACATTTTGAATTAGATTGTGATGGAATGATCTTAAACGGACAGGTTTCTAGGGGGAGAAAATGAAGAAAATTTTATTTGGTATCTTTATAATTATAGGTATATTTTTAATCGATAGTTTCTCAGGACTGCACTTTAAAGAAATAAATGCTGTACCAGGAGATGTTAAACTGATTAGTTCCAGTGATATTGGCGGTTATGCAAAAGCAGTATTATTTGAAGACAACACTACCAGGAAGTTTGGAGTTGCGGAAATTGAAAAGAAATTTGGTTTTCTGTATCGATATGACGGGGGTTCATGGAGTGGTATGGTAGAGAAAGGTAAACCTTTTCAAGCTAATGGAATTGGCGACGATGATGATTTTTTAGTAGCGATTAAAACTGCAAAAAATTCTAATATTGAGTATATTGCACTAGGAAACCATATGGAAGGTGTAAAACCATCGGATAAATACAAATTAACGCTTGATGATGTAAGAGAAAACATTGACGAATATTATTTGAAAGAAGTAGAAGATAACTATGTGTTGTTTGTAACTGAGGAATATTCAGAGGATACATGGACTATTAGAGCTTTTGATGAAGAAGGTAACTTAATAGCAGATGAATTGTTTGGGGGAGAAGCAAGATACATTGATTGGGAATAGGAGTGTATTTAATTAACGGGTGCTTAAAATAGTAAATATCTCGAATTCAAGTATTCAAGAATCGGGCGCTAAACTGGAGTAACAGTAAATAAACAGACCGCAAAATATGCACATTTTATACAAAACTCATATTTTTTGGTCTGTTTTAATATGCAAAAAACATACTGCCATTTCATACATAAATTAAATGCCAAATACATTTTGGAGAATAAAGTGCAATTTGCACCCTATAAATGAACTACTTTTTTTATGTGTGATTGCAAGCTACATTGTAGAAAAACGCAATTAAAATCGTACTACTAAATAAAGTCAACTTATTTATTAAAGGGATTGGAAATTTTATGGTATTATATATTCAAGAAAAATTCTTTCTTAATGGGAGTGGTTTCTTGAAGAACTGGATTTTAAAGGGGATTTTTACTGTGATTGTAGTAATTCTTTTGTATTCTATTGCCAACAATTGGTATTATTTACAAGATTTAATTCGGAAAAAGAATGACACCCCAATCCCTTATATAAAGTTGACCATATATGGACTTTTAATTGGAATACTCGTTGAATGGTACAGTTTAAAATCTATTTTCCAAGGACACATTAAAGTGAACTGGCTACTTGCGCCTGCATTAGTATTATTAGTGTTAGCTTTTATACCTGACGATAATTGGTTCAAGTGGTTCGGAGTGGGAAGGGACGGATTTGAAGCTGTTATAGCACCATTTAGATTCAGAGAGTCTCAAATGGCTTTTGATATTGTCACAGGAATCTTATTGATCCGTTCATTCACAACGAAGGAATGACATCAAGAGCTTGGACACCTTGCAATATACTCAACGTTTCAAGAACTTTAAACGAGGTTTTTTCCTTCAAAGTAAAGTCAGTAAAACCTTTTATTGATTTCCGTCTAATTTTATAATAAATCTACAATGCAGGATATTTTCAGATCATATATAGGAGAAGCAAATTGAGAAATAAAACAATAATTAGTATTTTAATCTTTTTATTTATTTCTTCTCTCGTTGCTTGTGGTAGCAACAAAGTAGAAGATTCAAATGGTGATAAACAAGAAGTGAATAGTGTAAATGTTTATAAACAGGAGTTCGATGAAGAGGATTCCAAGAAAACATTGCTCTTCACACTACAAAAAGATAAGAATAAGAACAAGTTAGATAAATTTATTAAAGCCGCAAATGAAGTTAAGTATCAAACTTCAAGGGTAGATATGCCTCCTAGTGACTACAAACTAGAATTTGGATTAGCAAATAATAAAAAAGTTTCATATTCTTTATGGCTAGAGCCGAACTTTGAAGGAGGATTTATTATGGAAGACTCCTCGCACTTCGCCCAATTTAATCAAGCTACTTCTAAAGAACTTTTGAACATAATAAACCATAAATAATAATGGTGCTAAATAAATAAACAAAAAGGTTTTATAGTTAAACAATTTACCTTGAATTCAAGACTTCATGAAAAGGGCGCTTTTCTGGAATAAGGAAAGGCCTTTTTTTGTTTAAATTGAACAGGCTATAAACTGGATATTTGTGCTAAAATCTTAAATAGATTGGAGCTTATGTAAAAATTGTAAAGTACGATAAAAAGAATTGTCTATAAGGGGGATGTAAATGGCATCTTTTTTTGTTTGGGTGTTACTCTTGATTATTGGTGGTTTTGCCGGAATTGGGATTTGTAGTGCTTTTGCAGGTAATGAGGTGTTCACAGGATATGCAGCAATGTTAGGAATGATTGTTGCATTATTAAGTGCGATATTCTTTCAATTAAACTTAATGCAGAGGGAAAAATAATAGATTATACGTTAGAATGGATACTTTAGTTGAATACATAATTATCTCGATTTCAAGTCTTCCAGTTTAGGGCGCGATTCTTTAATAAGAATTCGCGTCTGATTAAGAAGTGGTGTACTTTGCCAGGATTGTTTAAGAATAATTTTATCTGGAATGTGGTGTGAAGATGAAAAGAGTATTTGGGGAAAAAATTAATAGAACTGACTATGAAACCAGAAAAGGTGTTTATGCAGTTATTTTCAATTCCAAAAAAGATAAGGTGATGACTGTTCAAAATGGAAGAGGTCATCATTTTTTACCTGGTGGCGGAATTGAAAATGATGAAAGTCACTTCAAATGCCTTGAGAGAGATGTTAGAAGAAACATGTTACAAGGCATTCATTGGTTCCTACATTGGCAATGCAATGAGATAACAGGGGTATATCTACCGCTCAAAGCGATTTGATCACCGTAATAGAAATGGAAACTTAGGGTTTGTTTCAATAATAGTTGACGCAATAAAGCGTTGAGCAATAGATAAAACATTTTAAATCACCATTTCTTTTATTAGGGCTTTATGAAATTACCTTGAATTCAACTCTTCCGTATTTGAGCGCTTTTTTGAAAAAAGGGTGTGCAATCTCAATCAAAAGTTGTATATAATCTCATTCTATTGTTCATATTTTTTTTATTGCCACAAATGTATTATTAATGGCAACTTATAAATGAATTTTGGAGGGATTAGCCTTGGAAATTAGTCAGGTCATTTTGAAAACTAAAGATCTTGAAAGTATGAAAGAGTTTTATACTGAAATTCTTGCAATGTCTTTAACAGAGCATAACAAAGATTCTTTTCAAATTGCAGTTGGATCTAGCCAGCTTAAATTTTCATCAAGGGATGTAGAAGGAGATCCTTTCTATCATTTTGCTTTTAATATACCTTCAAACCAGTTTAAGGAAGCTAAAACTTGGATTAGAAATAAAGTTAGTTTAAATTATGAGGATGGAGAAGATGAAGCGGAATTTTCACATCTGCCTGCACAATCTTTTTACTTTTATGATCCTGCTGGAAATATAGTCGAGTTTATCTCTAGGCATTCAATTGCTAATAATAAGGTTCACCCCTTCTCACCAAACAGTATTCAAAATATAAGTGAAATAAGTCTTACTGTGGAGGATCCTATTAAAATCGGTTATAAGTTATTAGCCATAGGTATTAAAGAGCGTGATAACTACGAATTAAGTGAAAGTTCACTGAATTTTATGGGTGACAATTCTACTGGATCATATCTCCTTTTAATAAAACCAGGTAGAAGATGGATATTTTCTGATAAAATCTCTGTTATTCATCCAATTTACATAAAGGTAAGTAATAATGTTGAAATAGAAGTGAATGACAAGAATGAGGTAGTATGTAGTCAACAGTTATAAAAAACATAACTAAGTTATTCCACATAAGGGCGCGATTCTTAAATAAGAATTCGCGTTTTTTTTAACTTTTGAAAACGATAAGTTGGAATAATTCTCCAATATAATTAGTTAATTATGTTAAAATAATTGCAGATTGTGAATAGTTGATCTTAAACTCTAGGTTAATTAAATTTCGAATTAGCCTGTGAAACATGTGTATAATCAATTCGTCTAATGATTGGGGGGGAGTGTTTTTTGAAAAAAATATATTTTATACTCTTAAGTTTAACATTTGTATTGCTTATGACAGGGTGTGGTTTAAAAGCAAAGTCACTTACCGAATTTTATGAAAAAGATTTAGCAGGCGTGTCTAAAATAGTTTGTTTTTCTTCCGGAATAAATTTTATATCTTTTATCTCATCTAGAAATGAATTTATTTTCTGTTTATCAGTAACTGTTCTTTCGTAGCCTGTATTTCCGTCAACAATTTGGGCGCTAAACTGGAGTAATCAGTAAATAAAAAAACCGCAAAATATGCAATGTTTTATACAAAGCTCTTATTTTGCAGTCTCTTTTAATATGCAATATACATATTGTCATTTCATATTTTATCTCTTTATACTACTTCTCTACTGTAACTTCATTATCTTATATTAAAATCTCAAATTCAACTCTTCCGCAACCCAGTTGAAAAAATTAAACCTGTTGCTTTTTAAAGAAATTCATTATTAATTTTAAAATGATACCCAATAAAACATAAGTAATAAATGAATAGAAAATATTCCAATTTATATACTCATAAACTTCCATCCATCTATAAAACCCTTCAAATAATACTCCAACTACTCCAAATATTATAGTTGCAATTAAATACTTTTTCCATGAACTAAAATGTTGGTATATTAGAATGTACACTGAAGGAAGAATAAAATTAGTTGATACAAAAAAGGAGGGGAAAATTGGTAATAAACTTGTAGGATAACCAGTCAATACATAATTTGTAGTGATTGTATCTATAATTACACCCATATAGACAGTTATACCTCCTAAAGTTAATAACTCAAATAAGCGTTTTTTATCAATTAATTTCCACAGAACAAAAATACTAATAATATTTAGTATTATAATCGCCCACCAAGAAAAATGAAAAAGATTGTTATTAAACCAATATACATTATATTGCTCAATTAATTTTTCTCTAAGATTTATTATATCTTCCCATGTTGGATGTTGTTTCATTATTTTTCTCCTTTATTTTTGATATTAATATCTTTACCAACACCCTTTTCTTTATTACAATTTTAACAAACAACATAATCTTGCCCTTATGGATTCTAAACTGGTTATTACATTGTTTATACATAAGAGGGGAAATAATAAAGGGGTATTAAAGTAACGGGGGCTATAGTGGAAAATCATATTTGCAAGTTATCTCGAATTCAAGTCTTCCTGATAAGGGCGCGATTCTGAAATAAGAATTCGCGTCTTTTTAAGTGTGGTAAAAAGAAAATAAATCTCATAATTATATTGGATATTTATGTTAAGATGTATTGGGATTTAGAATAGTATTCTTCAAATTATGGTGGGATCGGTGGACAAAGTTTTGAAACCTAAAACTTCCGTTTATGTAAGGAGGAAAGTTTGTTGATAAAAGCTAAATTAATTTCTGTGCTTCTATTATTACCTTTCATTTTAATAGGGTGTCAAAATAATAATCTTCATTTAAGTAAAGATGTTTCCAATATTGAGGTTTATAAGTGGAACAGTGAAGAATTGGTCGTTACTATTGATGATAAAGAATTTATTGATGAACTTGTAAAGGAATTAGATAATGCTAAAACAGGTTCCACAGCAAATATGGATTTTGAATCACCTGACTTCGAATTACACTTTAAAAATGAGAATGAAACACTACTTGAAATAGGTTATTACAAAAAAGTGATGAACTTAGATGTAGAGGGTAGATATTGGGATTATAGTGAAGATACTATGTATAACGTGGAACTTCAGTTACCAATTGATTAACTTTATACTCTCCAAGTAACGTTGCGAAGTTGAATAGTAAGTTAATTATCTCGAAATCAAGTCTTCAAGATTTGGGCGCTTATCTGGCACAAGGATCAGCCCCCAATTTTGAAGAACAGGGCATACTATTTAACAATTTTTGGGGCCATTAACACATTATTTAATGTTTTGCCTTTATTATAGTTTTGTAATCTTTTCGTCTGGTATCTATATAGTAACAATATGAAAAAATAACAACTATAGAATTATTCCAATCATCTTTATGATCATTACAGCGCTGTTCACGATCTATCTTTTTTTACATGCTTTGTGGGGGAATAATTTGAGTTAGCTGAAGACTGGTAACGACAAATGTGATGCCTGACACTTCTCGTTCTTTGTCGATTTCGACATATTTCTGATGGCAAAGGCACCTTTATTTTTGGTACATTACTTTTAAAGGAGCTGTATTTAAGGATGGAGGAAAATAAATTTTTGAAATTAATTGGTGGTAAAACCTTTTTTTACATATTAGCTTTCTTTCTTCTTGTTGGAATAACCATTTATATATACACTAAAATTTCATTTATCTTTTATCCACTAGAGGTCATTTTATCTACTATAGTACCTCCAATAATCCTGGCATTCATAGCCTACTATTTATTTAATCCAATTGTAGACTTGCTCGAGAGATTACGGATTAAAAGAATTTGGGGAGTAATCATTCTTATTCTAGGTTTTAGTGGTGCTTTAACTGGAATTATCTTGTTAACTGCTCCATCTATCGAAGCGCAGATTAAAGATTTAGTTCAAACCTTTCCTGATTATCTAAAACAGCTAGGAGATACGATGACTCAATGGGTACAAAGTTCATTTTTAGGTCCATATTATGATGATGGTTATAACTGGGTAATGGAAAGGTTAAGTGAATTGCCACAATTAATTGGAACTTATATTTCTAATGGTTTTCAAGGGGTACAGAATGTCGCTAGTACGATTACAAATACGATTGTGTCCATTGTAACCTTTCCATTTATCTTATTTTTCTTATTAAAGGATGGTAAAAGGTTTCAACGTTTTACCATTAAATTATTTCCACCGAAATTTAGAGATGATACGAAACAGATCTTAACTAATATTGATATTCAAGTTGGGTCATATATCCAAGGGCAGATTATTGTCGCTACTGTTATTGGAATTCTATTATTCATTGGTTACCTTATCATAGGTCTTGATTATGCATTTACATTAGCAATTATCGCCGCAGTAACAAGTGTTGTACCTTATTTAGGACCAACAATTGCAATTATTCCAGCTGCTATCATTGCAATTGTTAGCTCCCCATTTATGTTTTTAAAGCTAGTAATTGTATGGATCGCAGTCCAATTTTTAGAAGGGAATTTCGTTTCTCCGAATATCATGGGTAGAACTATGAAAATTCATCCATTAACGATCATCCTTGTTTTAATGATTGCGGGTAATTTATTTGGTGTTGTCGGTGTGATTCTTGGTATTCCGGGCTATGCAATCGTAAAGGTAATTGGTTCTTATCTTTTCTATAAGTTTAAGAAACGATATAACCAGTATTACGGGGAAGACCGTGGATATTATGAAATGGAAGAGTAATTATGGTTTTTAAGTTAATTAATAGATCCAGCGGTTCATATATACCAAATCAACAAAGTTTTTTGTTTAAGAATGTTTTAGCAAGTTATCTCGAATTGAAGTGTTCCGTTTAAGGGCGCGATTCTTTAATAAGAATTCGCGTCTGATTAAGAAGTGTTGTACTTTGCCAGGATTGTTTAAGAATAATTTTAACTGGAATGTGGTGTGAAGATGAAAAGAGTATTTGGGGAAAAAATTAATAGAACTGACTATGAAACCAGAAAAGGTGTTTATGCAGTTATTTTCAATTCCAAAAAAGATAAGGTGATGACTGTTCAAAATGGAAGAGGTCATCATTTTTTACCTGGTGGCGGAATTGAAAATGATGAAAGTCACTTCAAATGCCTTGAGAGAGAGATGTTAGAAGAAACAGGTTACAAGGCATTCATTGGTTCCTACATTGGCAATGCAATGAGATTTTTCCAATCAACCAAAGGTGAATCACTACTAAGTGACGGTTATTTTTACTTGGCAAATTTATCTAATAAAGTGCAAGAACCAATTGAAGATGACCATTACATAGAATGGATAGATATAGATGGTGCGAAAAAACCTCTATTCCATGAACATCATTATTGGGCAGTAAAAAAAGGTTTAGTTTTATTCCAATAACTGTTGCTTTAATTGAACAACATATTAGTAAATTATCTCGAAACCAAGTCTTCAGCAATCGGGCGCGATTCTTTAATAAGAATCCGCGTCTTTTTAAGTTTGATAAAAAGGTTTAATAAATCCCACAAGTTATATTGGATATTTATGTTAAAATGTATGGAGATTTAGAGGTGGTGTTCTTCAACTAACGAGGCAGTAATGTTTAAGTACAAGTAAACAATTCATAAAAGGTTCTTGTGAAAGATATGGAGGGAATTTAATGAAAATACGTTTGTTAATAATTCTTTCTTTAATGATATTGTTTTCAGGCTGTTCATCTGATAATTATCCAGATTTAATGCCGAACAAACACGGTGATTACTCTGTTCTCTGGATAAAGGATAATGGTGGAGGATATAACGAGTATCCTTTGGTTTTTAATAAAGTAAATAAAGTTACATCTATTATTAGTTTGGAAGAAGCGAAAGATGAATATCCTAAATTAAGCCTAATAAAGCAACCTGCTTTTATTATATTTAACGAGAATGGAATCGTATTAAAAACTTACATTAAGGAAGAAGCGATAGAATTCTTAGAAGAAAACTATAATGATAAGTAAATGATTAGGCTTACGGGTGCTTATCTTTAGGTTCTTTACATAAAATAGGTTCTTATTATGGTGAAAAATTTCATGAAAATGGTGAACCGATATATAGACCTGAATATGAAAAAGAAACAACCCACTTCATTGATGATTGGAAAGTAACTCATAGGCTCGCAAAAATAAGAATGATATTAACAGAAAAATTTGATGCTACACTTGGGGATGACGATATGGATGACTTGGAAAGAGCAATGGAAAGTCTGAGATATTGGTCTAAACCAAGTGATAAAACATAAAAACTCATTTTTCTTATTCAACGAACGGGTGCTATAGTTGAAGATCAAAATAATGATTATCTCGAATTCAAGTTTTCCGCTTTAGGGCGCTAACCTGGAACAAAGAAGGTGACGTCCTTTAATTTTGATTTTTCTTCTTAATATAAATTAACCAAACTGGTGTATATGTTAAAACGTACCATTTTTAGGAGTTATAAGGAGGTGCTATTCTCTATCAAAAAAATATTTCTTTTATTCATGTTAGTATTTATTTTGGCAGGGTGTAACAACCTTCATAAGGAATCAATTTCATATTCTCAAAAAGAACTATTAGAAAGATATACAGATATGGCTGAAGATGGTTATGCAATAAACTATTTTTATGAAAAAGAATCAAATCTTCCTAGTGATATATGGGATTTACATAAGTATGAAAAATGGTCAAGGTTGAGCCTGCATGGTAGTGAAAAGTCAGATAGAATTAATATGTACAAAGAAGCATTTAATAAATCTGAGTACCCTTTTTATATTGTTGTATCAAGAAACGGATTAGAAATACAGACTACCTCAGTTAAAAAAGTTGTTCAGTTTTTTGAGAGGAATGGCGGACAAGTAAAGTAACCAATATCTCGAATTCAAGTATTCAATATTTGAGCGCGATTCTATAATAAGGGTTTGCGTCTTTTTTTACTTATAGAAATATGGGATAGGTAAAATTATTTCATAGTAGACTGAAAATGCGAAGTAAAGTACTGCAGGTATAAAAGAAAAAGAAAGCCCTCAAAAATGAGGGCTAAGATATTAAAATAAGCCTGCTTCTTTTGCAGCATCAAAACTATCTTTTGCAAAATTAAAAGGATTATCAATTTTTTCCCAGTGTATATACATTAACCTTGGTTCATCAAATAGCCAATGGTTATGGAGGGCCGTAACTATTATGCCTCTCTTTCGGAGGGCCGAAATAAATGGATTAATTTCCTTTTGGAGAATTACTGTTTCACCTAGGTTTAGTGTTCTTCCACCTTGTGGATTTTCAAATGATAATGCAAATGGTAAAGATAATGGGGACCTTGTTCTTCTATTTAAGATGGATGCGTCGATGTTTCTTAGTCTCGAAACTACACATACTCCATCTGAAACTTGAGGAGCCCCACCAATAATTCTAGCTAATCTATCACAAGTTGATGCCATTATTTTTCACCTCCTTACACTGTCAAGTTATGCAAGGAGAATTAAGCTTGTATAGGTATTAAACAATGTTTTACAAAAAAACAGACTAAATAATCATCATTTTAATAATGCATAGTTCGACGATTATAGGTCTTAACTTATATAAGACTATTAGGATTTTTTTCTGAATGGAATGTTTACTATTTTTCACTAATCAAATGGTGAATTATGTTGTGTTTAAGATTGAATAATTTTCTAACTGTCAGGAATGTAGAAGAATGAAATAGATTATTATGTTTTAAGAAATAAACTGTAAAAGGGGAGGTTTCTTGAGAAAAGTAGCAATTTATTTTTCTGGTTTAGTGTTAATTGCTATTAGCATATATACCTATAATTATTGGGCAAATTATCAAGCAAGTTATGAAGAAAAATCAATTATTGAAGCAATAGATCTTAAGGACAAGAACATTAACGCTTTGGTATTTATGCCTTCTGGTAAGTCAAGTTGGGATGTACAAGATAAAGAAAAAATAAATGAATTTCTGAAATTTTTAGAAGAATATAGAGTAAAAAAATGAAAATAAGTGGATATGATTGGAAGGGTGAAAATTTTACTATATCTTTATTAACTAAGGATAAAAGTTTTTCAATAAATGTAGAAGAAGACGTTGTTAGGGTGAATCAAGGGGATTTTAATAAAGGACACTATGAAGTACTAAATTCTCCAATAGATATGAAAAGAATTGAGCAATTCAAGTCCAATTAGTTAGTTTTATACAGCTCTGACCCAGTGCTATAGCTCAAGTGCAAAATGATAAAAACCTTGAAATGAAGATTTTAAGATAAGGGCGCGATTATTGAATAAATGGTTGCGTCTATTTTTTAGTAAATGCACTTAAAATGGATATTTATGCTAAAATGAGAGAAGATTTTGAAAGATTGTACTGAGAGTAAAAGGCAGTAGCAATTTAAAAGTGCGTATTAGATTTTATAAAGGAGTGTTGGAAATTAAAAGGATAACATTCTTAGGAGCAACCTTATTTATTACAGGTACATTGTTATTTGGAATTGTACATCTTGCAATCGCCAACTACATTCCAAATATGCATGGTTGGAGTGACCCACCGGGTAAGTTTCAAAAAGCACGAAATGAAATTGGGGTAAATGTTCCTTATATTCTAAGCATTTTTTTTATGATTTTAGGTTTTATTCTTTTAATACTA
Organism: Pontibacillus yanchengensis; assembly: GCF_009856295.1. Taxonomy (NCBI): domain Bacteria; kingdom Bacillati; phylum Bacillota; class Bacilli; order Caryophanales; family Bacillaceae; genus Pontibacillus; species Pontibacillus yanchengensis. Next base: position 26,451 of record NZ_WMEU01000006.1, read on the forward strand.
AACGAGGTCAAAGTAATTAGAAATTTCTTTAAAGGTGAAAAGCAATCTTAAAAAATGGTTACGTTAATTGAAGATCTACTTGTGAATATCTTGATGCTGAGTCTTCCAGAAACCGGCCCTATTATTTAATAACGCGTCTTATGCAAGGGTGATTTATCGAGGATATTTTACCCTTTTGAAATAATTGGTACTAAAGTGTTGAGGGGGGATTATTTGAAGAAGAAAGTTTTTTGGGAACACATCGGAGGAGCCGGATGTGAATATTTAAGTATTAATAAAAATAATTCAAGCTTAATTAGCGAAGGGTTAGTCTTATTCACAACTAACGAAGATGTACATAATTTTTCATATAAAGTTGTAATGGACTCTAGTTGGATAACGAAAAGTGTTGAAATAAGTGATAGAGAAACCAATCACACATTAAACTTGCAATCCGATGGCAAAGGTAACTGGTATGCAAATAAAAGTCAACTACCAGACATGTTTGGGGCGATTGATGTTGATATTTCTATTACTCCATTTTCAAATTCATTACCAATAAATCGATTTAAATGGCGTGAAGGAGAAGAAAGAAACTTTCAAATGCTCTATATAGATATTCCTTCACTTGAATTAAAAAAGCTGGAACAACGATACAAGTTTATTGGAAACTCTACTCAAGGAAGAAAGTTTCAATACAATTGTAGAGATTACGAAACTATAATTACAGTAGATAAGTTTGGTATAGTTGTGGACTACCCTGATTTATTTATTCGTAGGTTTTAAAAGTTATCTCGAATTCAAGTCTTCAACATTTGGGCACTATTGTGGAACTATAATGGCTAGTTTAATCAATGGTAAATTATTCCTAGCTGGGGTGAAAAGGAGTTTTATTTTGAAAAATATATATGAAGAAAGATTGAAAGAAGCATACCCTGAATTAGAAATCAAACATATGGAAGAGAATGAAATTGGTCAGAATAATGATGTGATAATAATAAATAAAGACCTCATTTTCAGATTCCCTAAATACATTGAAGGTATTAAGAAATTGGAAAAAGAAACTAAAGTTTTAGATTATATAAAAGATAGAGCGAGTCTATCTATACCTTTTGCTCAATACAGAGCTTTTGAGCCTAATGAAGTTGGTAAAGTTTTTACAGGTTATAACCTTATTGAAGGTAAACCCTTATGGCCAAGTACTATGAATAGTATTAATAATGAAGAGGTGATACAAAAAATTGCTTCTCAATTGGTCCAATTCCTTGTTAATTTACATAATCACCCTATTAAAGACTTAGAGATTGAAGATCAAAATGTGGATGATATACGTTTGTCTATAGAAAATCTATATGCCAGAATACAAAGCAAATTATTCCCATATATGAGTTTGGAGTCACAGCTCGAAGTTTCTCGAAATTTTGAAAACTTTTTATCCAATGATAAATTTTTGGGTTTTGATACGGTTCTAATTCATGGAGATTTTGGAGCGTCGAATATACTATGGGATCCAAAACGCGAAAGGGTATCCGGAGTAATTGATTTTGGAGAAACTGAAATTGGTGATCCAGCATATGACTTTGCAGGTCTATTAGCAAGTTACGGTGAATCTTTTATCAAGAGATGTCTTAGTTTATATCCAGAGGGAAGTAAAGTTCTTGAAAGATTAAACTTTTATAAAAGCACATTCGCTTTACAAGAAGCCTTACATGGAATTGAGAATAAAGACGAAGTTGCTTTTGAAAATGGTATAAGAACATATAGATAACTTTATCTAAAATAAAGGAACACATTGTAATATGTCAGTTTCAAATATTCAACAATCGGGCGTTGATTGCGGAAGAAGTAAGGAGTGTAGAGTAAGAAATATTAAACTTAAGTATGGGTTACGCAGAAAGGGATGGAAATGTGCTTAGATTACAAGAAGTTGATACCAAAGAGAAAGATGTATTACATAATATAATGCAATTCTATATTTATGAATTTAGTAGATACATTCCTATAATAAAATTAGAACCAAATGGTTCTTTTAAGCCGTTTAATTTAGATAAATACTGGGTTGAAGATAACTGCTATGCCTATTTTATAAAATTAAATGAAGAATTAATTGGATTTGCACTTGTAGAGAGTTCATTAGAGTTAAATTCCAATATAATTCAAGAGTTTTTCATTATGTCTAAACATAGTGGAAATGGATATGGAAAAAGAATTGCAAGAGAATTATTTTCTATCCATCCAGGTGACTGGAAAATAACTCAAATAGAAAATAATGAACCTGCGTATTACTTTTGGAGAGGGTTAATTAATGAAATCAGTAATGGTGAGTTCAAAGAACGATTTGAAGATGGAGAGTTTATTCAAGAGTTTAACACTGAAGTGATAAAAGATTAAACTTGCTCATTTTAGAGCCTAATATAAAATCAGTTATCTCGAATTCAAGTCTTCCTGTTTCGGGCGCTTAACTGGAATAAAAAGTAAATAAATCAACTGTAAAATATTCGAATTAATATACAAAGCTAGGTTCTATTAAGGTATAGATAATATAAGATATATTATCAAGCGGATGTCTCGCCGACCCATTTTAAAGAACATACATCCACATCAACCCTGACATAGCTTTGGAACCTACATGATTAATAAAGGTGCTCCAGTAGAGGTTATTCAAAGTTTACTAGGTCAAACTCCTGAAGTAATTCGTATATAAATCATGTCTCATCTTACCACTAAGTTGTGCGTATAACTTCTTATAAAAAGCGTGTTTTTTTGTGACTTATAGCTTTTTTGGGGCCACTATCTAGAATGCTTGAATTCGTTATAATGTAAAAAAATATATTACTAAGTGGTGCGCCATAGGAGAAATTCGTTTCACCACATTGGTTTTAAAATCAATTATTTATATGGAATTGGTGTAAACAACTATACAACTATAATAGATGTATTTCATAGATTATTCGCCTTTTTCTCTATTATTAGTAAATCCGTTTAGAGCATGTCTGCATTCTATACATAGAATGTGTATTGTAAGAACAACTTAAACTTCTTACAAAATGACATTTATAGGAGTGAGGGAAAATGGAATTAGGATTAGTAACATTTCTAGTTGTTGTATTGTTGCTTGTTGCCTGGCTATTAGTTTCAATTCTTAGCCCAGGAAGTGATGATACTCAGAATGCCCTGAAAAGTGCTGTATGCTCTATTCTTGAATGTGGGAGCTAAAAACTTGAATAAGTAATATAGTAGGCCCCATGTTTATTGGGGTCTACTTTAATAATTTTATAAGATTCCTAGGTTTTTATAAGAAACTTTCCTAAAAAAGTACCTAAATAGAACGACTTTAAACCATAGCTGATTTACTAGGTTTTTAGTCGTTCTATTGGCTACTTACTTAATTTTTCTAACAATAGGGTATTTTGCTCTTTAATAATTTTAAGCTCATCTCGAATCTCTGTAATTTTTAGCACAAGATCCTCTAATAGGTTCGCTTCTGATTCCTCTGTGTTTGTTTCGCCTAATTCACTTGGATTAGTCTTTCCAATGTTTTTAACGGTATCTAATAATTCCTGATCGTTTACTAGGTTTGATGCAACCTTGATAATTGACCCAAAATCAAGGCTTTCTTCATTTTCAAAAAGATTTGTGGCAAGTTTATTAATTTCATCTTCTTTCGCATTACTTACTTTTTTTTGATTTTCTTCTTTTTCCTTGTTATCTTTACCTTCCATTATTAATCCACCTTTACATGATTTAGGAACTGATGGTTTATCATATGACTAAAACTTGTAAATGGAATGGATGTTAGTCCTATCTGTTGCATTAATTATTTTTTAAGTTGCTTCAATTCTTCTAATATTCTTCGTGTCTTTCTGTTGCATTACTTCATGATGTAGTAGAGGATACAAAGTCAAATATTACTGACATAGAACATCAATTTGGCCATCATGTTTGATGGGGTAACTAAAACAGAAAAAGGTTCATTGGACATCTTTTATACTCCCTATGGGAATAATATTATTGCATCGTTAATCCCTTTTCTGATCCAATATTTCCTCAATTTCTTTGATTGCTTTAGAAGTCTGAGCATAATTTGACCATTCTGACTTCACCATATCTTGCTTACTTATCTCAATATCAACGGCTCCTTTGGGTTATCTTGAAGTTATTCCAATTGTGGATTAAGAAAAAATTATATACATCTTCATATTTGCAATAAATAGCACTTGTTCAACGAAATGGTGCTTTAGTTGAAGAACTAATTAGTAGAATACCTCGAATTCAAGTCTTCATGATAAGGGCGCGAATCTGGAAGATATAATTGTCCTTTAATTTTATAAAAAGAATTGTGAAAATTTCACTCATTTGAACTAATAAACTTTATGTACATAAATGATTCATTATTCTTTAAATTTAGGAGTGTTTGTTTTGGCTGTAGTAGGTATCCTGGGCATGACACATGATGAAGAAATGCAGTGGAGATATAATTTCCCTTTATCATTAGTAGAAGAGTTAATAACTGAATTTAACCCTGATGAAATTTGTGGTGAAGTACATCCTGATAGTTGGGAATTTTATCAAAGAAAAGGTGAACCTTATGGAATTTTAGGTGAGACACAGGAAGAATACCCTAGTTTTATTTTTCCCCTATGTGAAGAAAGAGGCATTGAGTTTGTACCTGTAAATTGGTTTGAAGTGGATGTTTTTGAAGAGGAGCCTTTTGATAAATTTGATCATGAAACTAGGCAAAGATTAGAGAATGAATTAAAACAATGGAATGATAAGCAACTTTCTATTTGGAATAATGGGAACATTCCTCTGAATTCATTTGATTACGATACAATAACCAAGGATATGTATAACTGGTTACATACTATTAACCCAGATATTCAGAATATTGTGTGGAATTCCAGACATTATATAATGGCTGCTAGAGTGAAACATACAGTAGCGAATTATCCAGATAAAAGAATTCTTTGTATTCATGGTGCTGATCATAATTACTGGTATTACCAATCACTGAAAAAAGAAGAAAATATTGAATTTTAGTTTACCCTTTAAGGTGATTAATGACAACTTGAATGCAAAAATACTATATTAAGTTAACAAGATGGTTAACATGAAGGTAATAAATACAATTATCTTAAAATCAAGTCTTCCAGTTTCATGCGCTGATTATAGAATTTTTATAAGAAAAATAAGGTCACTTTAAATCTGGTATTTAATAAGAAAGGGGACAAAAAAGGCAACGCTGATATATCAGCGTTGCCTTTTTTGTATGTTCAATTAAATTATAGCACATATTTTCACGAATTATCAGACTTTATTTCTTCCATTTTATTGGTAGTGTTGTATTTAATATAGAATGGAGGTAGGTTGATGATTGATTATAGAATAAAACCAAAAGAAAACTTTACTGAAAGAATTGGGGAACTTGTATGTATGCTTGAACATTCGAGGGAAGTAACATTAAGCGAAATTTCTAATTTAAAAAAAAGCGATTTAGATTATTTAATAAATGATAGTTCAAATTCAATTGGAGCTCTATTATCACACATTACTTCAATTGAATTTATACATCAAATTATCTCGTTTGAAAGAAGAGATTTAACAAATGGTGAATTTCAAAAGTGGGGAACAGCTTTGGAATTGGGAGATAAGGCAAGGAAAGTAATTAGGAATCATTCTATTGATTACTATTTAGATGAATTATCACAAGTTAGACAAAATACTCTAAGATACATGAAATCGAAAAAAGATAGTTGGTTATTTGAAGAGAATAAATGGGGAAATGGTGTATCCTACAATAATTACTATTTATGGTTTCATGTAATGGAGGACGAGATCAATCATCGTGGACAGATTAGAGAAATCAAAAGAGCAATAAAAAAGGGAGAATAACCATGTTTCCTAGATTAGAGACAGAAAGATTAGTATTAAGAGAAATTACAAAAGATGATGCAAAAGGGATATTCGATTGTTTTTCTAATGAGCATGTAACCCGTTATTACGGTCAAGATACATTAGAAAATTTAGAACAAGCAGAAGCCTTTGTCGATTTTTTTTCAAATAGTTACAAAGAAAATAAGGGGATACGTTGGGGAATTGAAAGAAAAGGAACTAAAGGCATAATTGGAACCATTGGATTTAATGCTTGGTCCCCTAAACATAAACGAGCAGAAATAGGGTATGAAATCCATCCCGAACAATGGAGAAGAGGTTATACTTCTGAAGCAGTATTAGAAGTGATTCAATATGGTTTTGATGTATTAGGTCTTACTCGTATAGGAGCTGTTGTATTTATCGAAAATGAAGCCTCCAATAATTTACTTACTAAGATTGGATTTCGGATAGAAGGAGTTCTAAGGGATTATATGTATCAAGATGGTAGAGCATATGATACATATGTTTATTCACTACTTAAAAGGGATAGGAAGATTAGCTTGTTAAATTAAAGGGTAAATATACCATTCCATATATCTCGAATTCAAGTCTCCCGTGTTTGAGCGCGAATCATAAAGAAGGGGTATCTAGTTTTTTGTTAGATTCCTCTCCTTAATATGGAATATTGTGCTAACATTGAACTGTTTAACACGAGAAAATTCAGGTTTTAAAGGGGAGGAAGATTGTGAAAGAGGAACAATTATTTGAACAAATGAAATTGTGGCGTAAATGGACTGTGGAATTTCTTCGTACAATCCCTGAAGAGGTTGTTGATCAAATCCCGCAAGGTCATAATAACAGTGTACGATGGAATAGTGGTCATATCTTGGTAGGTTGGGATAATACATTATTTCCAGCTGTTAACGAGGAGAGACAAATTCCTCAATACTATCATTTGCTATTTCCTAATGGAAGTAAACCGGATGATTGGACAGAAGAACCACCGTCAATGGATGAGTTAATTAAGCAACTTGAAGAGCAACCCATTCTTATTGAACAAGCGTGTAAGGGACATCTTAATGAACCACTTAATGAATCTTTCTTAGGTATGAAAACATTAGGTGACATGCTTGTTTTCCATATGAATCATGAAAATCTACATATGGGGATAATTAAAAGTATGAAACAAATGCTTTTGATTAAATAACCATAATGGTAATGGACTATTGGGTTTAATTGGATAAGAACTAAAAGTCAGCGAACTAACAGGGCTTTCAATTGAAAAAGAAAGAATTAAAGTCAGCATTAGGTGGCTGGCTTATTATTAATTTTGAAAGTGGTGGTATTGATGTAATTCTTGCGCATCCGGAGGCTTAAATGTCTAAACGATAAATTATCTCGAATTCAAGTTTTCCATATTTTGAGCACAAAACTGTAATGAACAGTAAATTACACAACCGTGAAATATGCAAAGTGTTATAAAAATACTTATTATTTCACGATCTTTTTACTATACAATAAAATCTCCCATTTCATAGTTTGGATAGTTAAACTATGAAAGTTTGGCGGCTACTTTGTCTTAGGTGCTTGTCACTTCCTGAACTATATAGAATCTCATAGTTGCAGGAAATATGAATTTTTAGGTGATGACAGAAACTGTTCTAAGAGTAATTCAAAAAATTTTTAAATTCATAGACACCAACCAATCGACTCCTTGCGATTACTAATACGAAGAATACTTATTCGTTATAGTAGAGGGGTCGATAGAAATGAATTATGTTAGTTTAGCGATGAAGCATCAACCGTTTCAAACAAAAGAAGAGATGAATAAAGCCATTAAGTTTCATATTGGAGAGCATGGGAATCAATTATCAGATACGATGGTCGAGATGATTCATCTCCTGTCCAGGTATGCGTGTAAGTATGCAGGCGTTGCTTATCTTAAAAATGATACGATTGCCAAATTAATTGGGAAGAGCAGAAGAACGGTGATTCGAGTATTGAATAAGCTAGTCGATCTTTCTATTATTACACGCCTTGAAAATATGCGTCTTCAACGTGGAGGAAATGGGGCAAATTTATATATTATTAACCCTACTGTCACACAGAATGTGACACACAGAAAGGAAGCTGAAAACGAAGAAGTATCAACGCATACAACTCAGGAAATGCAAGATGAACCATTATCTTTTAAAAACATAAATAAAAAAGAATCTAAAGAATCGTTACAGGTGGAAGGTTCCCATCTTAAGAACTCCTATCGAGAATTTAAACAGTTGGTGTATTGCTTTATTCCAGAAAAGGAGTTTTTCTACCGTTTGTACCGTTCCTATAAAGCGCAAATTAAGTCATTAGAAAATATCTATGCTGAAGAAACGCTGCATGAAGTAGGCATTCATGCTTTAAAAGCGATGTTCTCTACCATGAAAGTGAAAGACGTACATAATCCTGTTGGTTATTTCAGTCGAATTGTGAAACAAAAATTAGATGATCTATACTTGGAGTGTTTGAGGGAATTGGAGGAAGAGCCTAAGGGAGAGTATGGTTACGGAATTTAGAGAAGGGGGAGGTGCCTGAATAATGAAGAACCATTAGATAAAATATTGGGGCCAAATAATGCTCAACCATCACAGTTAGAAAAGATGGATAATGATACCATTACTGAAGTGGATAAATCTATAGGTGAGGGTGATTTGTGTTACGTATATTGATGGAAAACCCATGAATCTTTTTTCAATCTGAATTAAAGGAGATTGAATTAGAATTCGCAGGAGATATGCTAGTTGTCTGAGACGGTTTAAGCTACTTGATGTAAATAGAAAGTAAATGAAGCGCTAAAGATTGTATATTCTTCTATTTCATATTGAGTTCGTTTACTTGTTTTGTAATAATAGATGTTAGTTTAAGACCAAGTATATATTTATTCTGTAAGATGTAGGTGAAAATATGAGCTTAATGAATTGTCCAGCATGTGATAATCAAGTATCTCCTCAAGCGAAGTCCTGTCCGAAGTGTGGTCACCCATTAAAACCAACACCAAGTACACCACCTCCAGTAGAAAAGAAGGAGGGACTAGGATTTTGGGGCGTCGTTGGAGCAGTGGTAGTAGCAATCATTATCCTATCATTTATTTAAACTATTTTTCCATTATTGTCATTGGAGTGTTATATGGGATAAATCGTTTCTACATAAAAGAACTAACGTTACATCCATTCGTCCATGGATATTTACACGATGTGATGGCAGGGTGGTTTATGATTGCCTTCCTGCAAATTGTATTGGCTTGGAGTAAATATAGGTATTCATATGCACTCAATAGTTTGAAGTTTCAGCTATTGGTAGTGATAGTAGCAGGTATCTATTGGGAGCTCTTCACACCTTTATATTTACCTGATAGTGTTTCTGATCCATTAGATATCGTTGCTTATCTAACAGGATCATTATTCTACGGTTTCGTTTTACAATACTTGTATAGAAAAAGGAAATAAGAATCTTAAAACATAATTATTCCAACAAAATAGGGATCGTTTAAGAAACTCTTCATAACTTTTGGTATAGTAGAGTATACAAATGAACGAAAGGGTGTCTGCTATGGATCTTAGGACAATTCAAGATAAGCTAGCCAAACACACACCTTCCATAATTGGAGATGAATCTCTTAAAAGGTATTCATTACTTATACCATTAATGGAGCAGCATGATGAACTACATATATTGTTTGAGGTTCGTTCTTATGAGATGCGCAGGCAACCTGGTGAGATATGCTTTCCAGGTGGGAAAATGGATGGTCAAGATAGTAGCACTCAAGTGACAGCTATTCGAGAAACCAGTGAAGAACTCGGTATAAGTTTTAAGCAAATTAAAAATGTCCAATCATATGGTTATATGGTATCACCATTTGGAATGAAAGTAGACGTGTATGTAGGGTTTTTGGATTGTAAGGAAGAATCATTCTATCCAAATAAAGACGAAGTTGCAGCGTTATTCACGGTTCCGTTAGACTATTTCCTAAAAACGAAACCTGAACTTCACTATGTTCATATGGAAGTAGTTCCAGAGGAAAGCTTTCCAACTAGTATAATTCCGTATGGTGAAAATTATCAATTTCCCAAGCGACGTTATGAGGAGTACTTTTATCACTATCATGAAAGAGTAATATGGGGATTAACTGCACGTGTGCTGTACGATTTTATAAAGAAGATGACATAGTGAAAAAGCCTAATTGCAATTAGGCTTTTTTTATCGGTAAAAAACATCATAAGTACATGTCTATCAACTGGGTCTAAGTAGCAACTTTGAGTCTTGTAGGCCTAAGCATATATGTTCCTAAAGGGGTGTCCTGAGTTTTTGTTCTCTTATAAGGTTAGTGTGACAAGAAGTGCTGTACCATTAAATAAGGCATGAATGATCATTGATGATACAACAGAATTGGTTTTTTCAAACATCCACCCAAAAACAAGACCAGATATAAACACCACCGGTAATGTGTTGTAATGAGGAATGTGGACGATCGTGAAGATAGCGGAGCTACTGAACAAGCTTATTCCAACATTCCATCGGTCGCGGAGCCAGCTATATATAAATCCACGGTAAAATATCTCTTCATAAAATGGAGAAATTATGGTTGCTGATACAAACCCAACTATGAATCTCCATGCTGAAAAACTTGATTCTAGGCTGTCTGTCTTGCTGCTAGAAGAACTAATCCCCAACCACTCCATTACAATAATTACCCCCACGCTACTTATAGTCAACAAAATGAAGTAAAAAACGATTAGTGGAAGTTTTTTTATAGAAAAAGATTGAAGGCCTATGTCATCCCACCCTAAGGAACTAGGTTTAAGTGCAATATAATAGATCCCACTTAAAAAAAGGAGAGCCATAATGAATCCAGTTGTTGTTCCTGCATAAAGTGAATCCTGTAATGTAGCATATAACCAACTTTGCATCCATCCTTCAATAAAAATGGGAACGAATATCAAAACCAATAACAGTAACAACATAAACTCTTTCCATGACCAATTTCTTATAGTTGATTTCCTCAAAACCCAACATCACCTTCCATTTTATGATAATTTCATTGTAGAGGGTTACGTTACGTAAGTAGCAAGGAGGGAAGGGTAATGAGTGTATTTTCTACGGGTGAAGTATCTAAACGATTAGAAATCTCTGTTAGAACCTTACGATACTATGATCAAATAGGATTAGTTCACCCAAGTGTTAGAGCAGAGAATGGCACACGGTATTATTCAGAAGAAGCTATTTTGACGATTGAAAAGATTACGATATTAAAGCAACTATCGCTATCTCTTGAAGATATTCACAAACTTTTAGACCAAGTCTCAATGAAAGAAATTTTAAGAATTAACAAGCAATTTCTAGAAACAAAGAAAGAAGAGATAGACAACTCCATTAGCAAATCCAATACACTTCTTCATGTACTTGACCTAGAAGGGAAGATAAGTTGGGAGCACTTAATACCTCTAATTAAGCAATATCCAATACCAAATGATACATATGAAGATTTATTTACCGAGAAAGAGGAGGAAGCTCTACAAAGGACGCTCCCTAAAATGGAAGAAGACGACGACCAAATAAAAAGATGGATAAATATCATTAAAAGGATAGAGAAATGCCTAGAAAAAAACATAGATGTTTCTTCAGATGAAGGGCAAATTATTGCTTCTGACACCATCCTTTTATCAAAAGAAACATTTGGTGGAGATGAGAGTTTAGCAGAAAAGTTTTTTGATGCAAGAAAGTCTAATAAACAGCCTAATTCATTAAACCTGTACCCAGTAAAAGAAGAAATAATGGAATTTATGGATGAGGCGATTAAGAAATATGAAGAGGATAACTAGGGGAAATTTCTTATTAGGAGAGATATAGATTGTATAACGTGTTAATCATAATCCATATATGCATCACTTTTGTGGCTCTTTTAATTTCTAATGTAAAAGAACAGTCTATCATTACTGATCGAGTAAATAAATATATTTTTTCTGGAATTAGTTTTATTTATAGTTTCATTGGACCTGTTATGATAAGAGATGTTCTATTAACGAAACATCAAAATCCGTTCCTTTATCTCTCTTCATGGAGTATGATTGTAGGTTTTATATTCGTACAACTACTGGTGTACAGGTTGTTAAATAGGGTGGAAATTGCAGATGAGGATTGATTGCATGAACCTTATGCGGTTAGAAAGAAGAGAGTCAGTACTATTGCATAAACAAGTCTGTGATTAGAAAAATAAAAGGAGAGATTTTTCTAGTATGTCAAACCAAGGGAAAGTACTATGGATTACTGTAATCTTTGTGTTGTTCCTAACACACTCTCTTTGGTATTCAAGTTCCTAGGGTGGAGTGGCTATTAAAAACGAGATAAAAGAATCCATTATAGAAAGATACAACAATCATGTTAAATTTGATCAGATGGAATATATTAATCATGGATATAGAGAAACAGGGGAGGAGTGGATGGTGAAATATCGAGTTATAGAGGAAGGTCACTGCAGTTCCTAAAGAGCTTGGTTTTCACCAGATGGCAGTGAGCGAACCCATATTGAACCATTAAACTCATGTAACTAAATACCCTGGTGAGAGTTTAGGGAAGTATTTAGCTTACCGTCTAGAATAGTGATCTAATTAATAGAGAGGGTCGTAAGTAATTGAAAGGGATCAACTTATTTATTTTTACAATCATAAGTAGTATTATTCTTATTTTATTCCGTATAATCTGGCAAGTTATTGGCTTTGTATCTTTATTGCTTCTAAGTCCTTTTCTTGTTGTATTAGCAATCGTACATATCATGTTAGTAGTATGGGCAGTAGTAGTGTTAATTAGAAAGAGGAATTGGAGACCGATTCTAGTTCATGTCATTACGATAGTAGTATTATTCATTCCATTTAATAACATGATGGTACATGTGAAATTCAATATGAACAAATCAGATTTTAAAAAGGTAGTAGAGATGGTGGAAAGCAAAGAGTTGGAACCGAATGTACCGAATCAACCAACACTAATTAAATTGCCAGATTCTTATGATCATTTGTCCAGTGGAGGTGGAGAGATTCGTATAAAAGACAATGGTAACCAATTATCTATCTTATTCTATAGAAATCGGGGTATATTGGATAATTATACAGGTTATTTATACGCTGAGGATTCTTCTGATTTTGGTGAGTTTGGTTTAGAAAGAAATGATGTAAACCAATTAGAAGACTATTGGTATTACGTAACATCCAATTAAGACTTCTTATGACTATATTTTTCTAAAGGAGTGAAAAAAATGAATATCCTAATTCAGTTAGTAGGCACACACTCTTAATTATTGGAGTGATCGTATTCATCCTTTACTATCTACCTATAATATCAAAGGATATATATATAAGATAACGAAACAGAATGACGAGATTATTAGACTTTCAGAAAAAACATCAGATGAACAAAACAAATAATCGTATTCGGTACGACCAAGTTATTGAGGATTAAGAAGCTAGAAAAAAGTTATTAGAGAATCTCGAAGGTATTACAAACAAGGAAGGGAGAGTATAAAAGGACAAACTCTCCCTTATCTTTTACTTCAGTATGTCCTGTAACACCGGGTCCTGCTCCAAAAACTGCAATGCCTTTTGTCGGTATGTTTCCTCATGCAGATAGGTGTATCGATAAGGCTTCATAAGATGACTTTGTTCGATTGCATGAGAAAGGTCTTTTTTATTAATGTGTAGCGTTTTTACATATTCAAAAAATCCAGTACGATGAAACACCTTGCTCATCCGATCTGCTCTGTGTTCTTGGACGTGCGCCATAATGTATGTGGCAATACCGACTTGAATGCCGTGCATGTGAGGATGTTCTGCATATTGGTCGAGTGCGTGAGATATTAAGTGTTCTGATCCACTTATTGGAGCACTATTTCCACTAATGACTGTAGCGACTCCACCCATGGTTAAAGAGCTGACGAGTTCTTTTAATAGCGTAGGGTTCTGAATGTCATGCATCGGCGTCCGAATAAAGCTGTTTACTGCTTTTTTACTTAGCATCGACGCAAATGCATTAACGTGCGTTACCCCATGAGATTCCTCGAATTCCCAGTCATAAAGAGCTGTTATGTTCGACATTAAATCTCCTATACCAGCTAGTATAAACTTAGATGGAGCGCTTTGAATGATGGTTAGGTCTGCAATGATCCCATAAGGAACTTTTGCAGGAACAGTTGTTTTTTTACCATTAATAAGAAGGGAGCAGTTGCTGCTGGCAAAGCCATCGTTTGAAGCAGAGGTAGGAATACTGATAAAGGGTGTCTGTCTTGAAAAACCGATATATTTACCATAATCAATAACAGAACCTCCACCAACAGCTACAATCACATCATATACTTCCATAGAAAATGCTCGATTAATTAAGTCATTAATGTCTAGGTTTGCTTCTAAGCTCATCGTAACGACCTTTGTGTTCGTAAAGGATTCTTTTACCTTCTTTTCATAATGGTGATAGGTGAAATCATCAAATAACATAAGGACATTTCCAAAGCCATGTTTCTCTAGTATTTCTTCTAGCTTATAAATCACATCTTTCTTGATCTCTAAAATAGCAGGTATCGGGACACTTGTAATTGGACTAGACATCAGCTATAAACCCTTTTTGTATTAACGTATCTTCAACGTCTCTAAAGTCGTTAACAGGATTAAAAGAGATATTCTTAGCTTCTAGAATATCTTGTAAGGCATCTTTTGCAAAGGTAAGGTCAGCATAAACGGCAGGATGTGAATCAGGTTCACTGTCTCCTACGAAATGAACCGTATCGTATTCTGTTTGTAATTCTTGTATTACTTTGGATTTATCAATACCGTATCTTTCTGAATAATGTCGGTGTTCTGGATCGATATTCATATGTACATTTTGATTGTGATAGTACCCTTCATTCGAAAGGACAATTACATTCTGAATATCATATTTTTGTAAGATATGATGGATGTAATAATCCGTACCAGCACTTAATATATAGACGTCCCCACCGTTTTGTTGAACGTGATGAATCAAAGAAGGTACGTATTCATCAATTGGGATATCCAGTATATCCTTTATAATTTGCTCTTCATCCTGGTTTATGGAAGAAAAAACAGTACTGAGAAAATCTATATCCTTCATCTGACCTGCTTTCCATTTCTTGAATAGCTCTTCACCTTCAGGAAAATATTTCTCAATGATTACCCAGTAAAAATCTTTGTTGGAAATCGTGCCATCAAAATCGGAAACAAATGCCCATTTCTTCATGTATTTCCCCTCCATATGTATAAGAATTTTCTATTCCATTGTACAGAATTTTATCAATGCACACTACTAATTGTAGAACTAAAAAAGCACCCGTTGTGGACGGGTGCTTTTATGTTATTCGTTCTCTTCGTTTGAGACTTCATTAAACCATAAAGGTGTCTCATTATCGACTTCACCATTGTAGTTTATGAGAACTTCTTCCCCTTCTTCAATATCAGTATAAGCATAAAACTCGAACGTTCCGCTTTCAAAGTTGATTTCATAGTATGCATTTGGTTGATAAGAATGGTTAAACATCATGCCGTAACCTAAAAGAAATGCTGAATGATGCTCTCCGTACTCAAATACATAGTCAGCCAGTTGTGTTTTCTCAATGTGATGGTGTTCATCATTAGGATAAGGAATTACAGGTGCTTCGTGCAATAACTCATCTTTCGGTATATCTTGTTTGGCAAAAACGCCTTTATTTAAATCATCATCTGTAATGGAGGATGTACGTACTTCTATCAATTTTCCACCTTGCCTTTCTAGTCATTTTAGTCTTTCTACAGTTTGACAGGTGATGCGGGAGAATGCAATTTTCTTACTTTTCAATTAATAAGGGGGTTGTGGAATAAGTATTGGTTAGCAGGATTTTTATCTCTTTAACAAGAAAATTTCAGGGAGGTTTCATATCTTATAAAAGGTTAGGATGACAATGTATGGATGCTTGAAGGAATGATTTTTTATTAGATTCCACATCATGAGATATTTGCTTCAAATACAGATTTATATAAACATACAAAATAGATACCAATTCATGTTATAAGAAATGGATGGGAGAGTTTAAGATTTATGTTCTCCCTATTTATCATTCTTGCAAAAGGAGACAAATAATGGAGAAACAACACCCGAAACACATCATTGCAGTATCGGCTTATATTACTGATGATAATGGAGAGGTTCTCTTAGTAAGAACGCATGATCGAGCAGACACTTGGGAATCTCCAGGAGGGCAAGTAGAAGAAGGGGAACCATTGGATCAAGCAGTTTGCAGAGAAGTGTATGAAGAAACGAATATTGAAATAGATCTAATTGGGATAACAGGCATCTATTATAGTGTTTCAAAGAACTTGCTATCGGTTGTCTTCAAAGCAACTTATAAAAGTGGAGATATAGATATTCAAGTAGATGAAATCCAGGATGCAGCATTTATCCCTTTGAATGAATCAAACATTGATGATTACATAACACGTCCACATATGAAGTCAAGGACATTGGATGCAATGAACGCGAAACATACCATTCCTTATGAAACTTGGGATGCAAGAACTCAGCAATTATTAGGTAGAATAAATTGAGGAGGAAGATTATGGGAAAGAATTTATATGTCATTAGACATTGTAAAGCAGAGGGACAGGCATTTGACGAACAACTGACGGATGAAGGACATAAACAAGCTCAACAATTACGCGATTTATTTTCAACGGTTCAAGTAGATCGTATAATCTCAAGTCCGTACACGAGAGCACTACAATCTATTAAACCAATAAGTGGAGCAAAAAGAGTAGAAATAGAGACCGATAGTCGCTTAGAGGAAAGAAAACTAAGTAGTAAGCAATTACCGGATTGGTTAGAAAAACTCGAGTCCACCTTTTCAAACATGGACCTAGCGTATGAAGGAGGAGAATCTAGTAGAGAAGCTACAGCACGTGTAGTTCAACTGATGGAAGAATGTAAAGCAGACCAAAATGTAGAATCTATCATAATTGTTACTCACGGTAACTTGATGTCATTACTACTGAACCACTTCTCGCAAGATTTTGGATTTGAAGGTTGGAAGAAACTAAGTAATCCAGATGTTTATGTGGTGCAATTAGGCGAAGATGGAACTAATGTTAAGAGGATTTGGGAAGAGAGGAGGAAATGAATGTAATCAAAATAATATTCGTTGATATAAAAAAGGAACTTCTTATTTTGGAAGTTCCTGAGCTAGCTATTAAAGTACTATAGGTGAAATATATTCCTCTAATCTCGAAGCTTTAGATTTAACACTTCGAAGCTCGACTTCTTGCCATTTTCATTCATTGTCCAGCTGGTTAACAGTTGGAATGGGCCGAGGTCTCCGATTTCCCAGGTCGATGATTGCCCTTCATTTGTCACCTGATAGTTGTACGTATTCATTTTGGTATCACCGATTTTCTTTTCTCCGTCACCTACCTTCGACACTGTTACATTGGGATGTTGTTTGTCATTATTAAGTATGTTCTTGATGTTCATACCTTCTGTCATGTTGAAAGGCATAAGAAGTAACATGACATAAGATTTTCCTGCCATTTTTAATACTTCTCCCTCCATTACCTCTGTTCCCGATACGAGCTTCTCTGTGTCGCCTTCTTCATTTATCCATAGTTCTATGACCTCATTAGTAGCGGTACTATCCTTCATGTTGACTTTGATATGATTAGTCAATTTGCCATTAATCTCTTCTTCACCAATCAATTGCATCGTAATATTCATACTACTTTCGGGAGTTTCAAATGCATAGGAAATAAGTGAAAATTTATCAAGGATATCAGAAAATCCATCGATTCGCTGCAATTTACTGACATCCCATTCCGCTTTTACTTCTTTACTCTCAGTTAGATCCTCATCCTTTGTGTCTTCACTGTTACTTTCTGAAGTATTTTCTTTTGTTTGTTCTCCGTTGGGTTGCTTTACATCTTGCTGTTGATTTTCTTCAGGTTCAGTGGTGTTTCCACAACCTGTAAGTATCCATAACAAAAGAAAAACTAATGAAAATAAACGAATGATTAATGACTTCTTCATCATAGTGAGTGACTCCCCTTAAAAAAGTATAGTCCGTCAATCAACCTGTTTCTAGTTCAACATATCAAAGAAAGAGATAGATGGGAATTATACTTAGGTATAATTCTTTTTGATTAGGTAGAAGAGTACAATAGAAGTAGTACAATAACTACTTTGTGCAGAAAGGTGTGGGCATATGGACTCGAAAAACGTCAATGATGATAATGAAGCAATCGCAGCGGACATCCAAGAGAACAAAGTAATCGGTATTCTAGCGTACTTCCTTTTTTTTATTCCGTTGTTAACATCGAAGGATTCTAAGTTTGCTATGTATCATGCTAATCAAGGGCTCTTATTGTTTTTACTCGTACTGGCGGTAAATACGGTTGGTACCATTCTTCCACTTATAGGGTGGCTGCTTATACTGCCGATTGGAAATCTATTGATTTTATGCCTTCTAATCATGGGAATCATTAACAGCTCTAAAGGAGAAATGAAGCCACTTCCAGTGTTAGGAAAGTACACTATCATCACACCCCCTGATAAAAATTAATTCAGGGGGGATTATTAATTTCAGTTGGTATTTGATATTTCAAGAAGTCTCTTCATGAGCTGTGTACGGTTTTTTACATTAAATTTTTTTAAGATTTTACTTACATGTTTTTTTACTGTGATTTCGGTGATAAACAGTTGTTCAGCTATCGATTTATTCGAGTATTCTTCAAGGATACACAGAAGGATTTCTTCTTCTCGTTGCGTAAGTTGGTGACGCTTAGCTAGATGAAGTACATGTTCTTTTTCCGATGAATTTGACTGAGTAAATTGCTTAAGATATTGGATCAGTCGAGGACCTCTTACATCAAGAATATACGTGGGAGAAGGGTGTTCTGCTCCGAAATCATAATGAGTTGCTCCTGGTACCTTTTCAAATCCAAACGCCTTACTCAACTTTTGAAAAAAAGGAATTGGAGTGGAAGTGATGATTCTCCCTCCGGATAATAATAATGGGAACAAGTTATACAAAAGAAAAGATCTCGTATTGGAATCTTCTGGATTCAAGCAATCTAGCATACGGATAAACCATCCTGAAAAGGAATCTCCCGGGACACGGTATTCTATCTCTTCTTCTAAAGACAATTTGTTGAAGTAAGCACGGGAGACGGGTTCCTTTTTTAAGTAATGCATCGTATGCTCATTGATGGGGACTACAATAGAAAGACCAATTGTCTTTCCTTCTTCATCCTTAACGAGATTGCTCACACTATATCCTAATTTCTTTACATACTCCGCGCCAATGAGGTTATTCTCCCTTTGGTTGTGTTCTGCAGATACGAAATATTTGAACATTTTGTCTGTCTCCCGATGATAATAATGAGCAATACTTTCATTAAATTGCTTACGTCTCTTCTCGAAATATTCTTTAACTTCTTCGAAATTATGAGGACCGACTTGCTCCATGTATTTTTTTGAATATGCTGACTCTTGAAAGAAAACTGACTGAATTACTTCTTCACCAAGGTGATAGAAAAACTCTGAAATTTCCCAATCCGACTTTGGCTTTGTATTTATCCGCTGAAGGTAATAAGAAGCACAACGATCTTTCATCGAATGATAATGATCAGGTGTACGTTTTTGTATATCTAACAGGATGGCTGATCTTATAATTTCGTGAATCCCCCAACCATGATTAGTATTATGGACAAAAGAAAGGGATGTAAGTTGCGAGAATGTGGTGGTTGATATTTTACAGTTTAAAATATAACTTAACGTAGCTTGATCAAAGTGACGAAGTACAGCAGCAGCTTCCAGTAATTCTTGCAGTTCCTGACTACTGACTTCGCTTAACCACTTAGATGTAAGATAGGTAAGGATTTCTTGTTTATTTTGAGGATGATGGCTGTCATAGATGTTAGGATCTCCAGCCATAGCCGATAGCGAGAGGGTTAGGGGGTGTCCTCTGGTGAAATTCCAATACTCTTGAATGTCTTCTTTATCCTTAACACCTGACTTATTCAAATACAAACGAGTCTGATCATAATTGAAAGGGTGAAGTTCCATATGGGTTATAACCGATCTCCACGCAGGGGAATCATTCCATCCTTCATTAAGCGGGTGTCTGCCTGCAATGATGACAGAAATAGAACTTGGCAGATTTCTTAGAAAAAATTCACGGAACCAGCGATCACGATCCTCCATCTTTTCGTAAGTATCTACAGCAATGATGATGTGATGTTCTTGTGTGGCTTCCTCCAGTAAATAAAAGCATTTAGTAAGAGCTGAATTGTTAGAAATAACTGACGCATCAACAGTAACCTTTGACTCCATTAGTAACAGAATTTGTTCGGCCAACATTGAAGTGGAATGTAAGAAATCTTCACTATCCAAAAGTATAAATACCAATCCATTAACATTCTCTGCTACTCGTTGAAAAGCTTGAAGCATAGTTGTCTTTCCAATGCCTCCTGTGCCATAAAGGTTTAAGACATTTTTGGTATCTCCATAACTATCAAGAAAATCTCTAAATAATTCGATTTCTTTATCACGACCGACAAAACAGTCATCCTCCAACATCCTTATAATAGAGTGCCATTTCTCTTGATGTAGTTTACGATTCGAATTAGACAACCACATGCTAAGTCCTCCCTTGTAGAATGCACATTAGACAAATCAGCATGATAACAGAATGTTTGATTAAAAAGTCAGGGCTGTTACCTATTACAAAAGTAACACATTTACATCTTTATTCTATTAAAAAATGAATATTCATCCTTGGAACTGTGAAAAATTTCATAATTTTTTGGGAACAGGTCAAACCCTTGAATAACTTTGTTAAAAATGAAGTAGTACATATTAAGAGGGATAAGATAAACCAGTTAGTTTTTACAAAATCCTGTGCTTACTCGAAAAGATCTCCTTACATATTATTTTATATATGAAAAAGGGGGGGACCAACAATAAAACGGTTCTCCCTCTTACTTATGTTTTGGACAATATGTTAAAGACATTAGGCCTCGGTTTCATAAATGTAAAAATGATATAATATATAGAAGATATCTCAACGTAGTGGATGGCCTTTAATGTTTTTTGATCCATCATATGTTCTGCAGAATATATGAATTATGATAAAAAGATAGATGAAATGGGTGAAGACCTAATGTCATTGACGAAGCTTACGTACTACATGGAAGAATTCCCGTACTTGGTTTTTTATCCTGGTGGTAAAAAGAATAAATCGATTCGCTCTATAAACAATAAAGTAAGAAAAGAATCAATTCATAGAATTCATACGATGGTCGAAGAATCAGTTCAACATATAACTCAAGAAGATGTGACAGCTTTGCAAGCATTTTTAGGTTTACAGGGAGCAAGTGTACTCCCACTGTTGATAAGCAAAGAAGGTGATTTGTACCTTGGGGGCCTTGTGAAACCTGAATTATTTCTTTTTAAAACCTTCTCAAATGAACACGGTGTACCAATTCATCAGGAATATGTTTTCGAAACAAAGATTAATACATTATCTAATGACAAGTTAGAGCCTCTTATCCAGTCCCTTATAAATCAATATATTTTCTGTGCCAAATTAGCAAAATACTCAAGAGAGAATTGG
Source organism: Pontibacillus yanchengensis (assembly GCF_009856295.1). Classification (NCBI taxonomy): domain Bacteria; kingdom Bacillati; phylum Bacillota; class Bacilli; order Caryophanales; family Bacillaceae; genus Pontibacillus; species Pontibacillus yanchengensis. The sequence goes on from NZ_WMEU01000006.1 coordinate 47,980, forward strand.
ATTGCTTACCTTGAAAGTCGATTCCAGTCTCATTCTTTGGTTACATTTGCACAATCCAAAAAGGAAGAAGTTCAAGCTGTTGAAAAGATGAACAAATTAAATTTGTTATCACAGCTAAAATACCCTGAAGATATTGCATTTTGGAGACATAGAGTTGAAATTGTAATGCGGCCTTTTCGCTCGATACCAATGCATTGGTTATGGTCTAGTGGATCAACTTGTAATCATCAAAAAGACCTTATTGTACATTCAGAAAAGCGAGTGATGGAATTACATTGTGACATATGTGATTATCAGTTTTTTTTCTATTACGAAGAGGATGCTCTACAGTTAAATGAAGAATTTGATTTAGAGAAAGTAAGAAAACGTGTTAATACAATAGAAAGGCAATTTAATGAGATTGTTGAGAAGAATGACTCATTACTAGACAAACTGAAACGAATTCGATCCATACAACTAACGTTAAAACCATTTCAGTACAAATGGAAGTCTGTTTGTGATTTATTGGAACAAATAAACAAAATACCTAAGCAAACAGGTGATATTCCTTTCAGTCCGTTTGTAGAAATCTTTACGCAATTAAATAAAATCACCATACCTAATCATGAAGACGAATCTTATCTGCTTTGGTTCAGTCAAATAGAGTTACCTAATGTTCATGTCTTAAAAACTATTGATAATTGGGAGCAATTATTGAATCAAGATATAGGAAGACTACTGACAGAATATGAGAAACAGTTAGAAGAATATCTCGAACAAAATAAAATATCTAGGCAAGAAGAATTCATGAAGGTTAATAATCATTCCTTATATTGGGGAGAGGTGGAACAAATGCTTCAATTAATCCATGATTATGCTGGTCTCTATCCTGCACATGTTATTACTCAAGTGTTAATTGGTAAAACGAGCAACAAAATTAGGACAGAGAAATTACATTACACTTCTCAATTTGGTGTTCTTGATCAATGGCTAGAGAAAGATGCTATGAAGGCTCTGAAAACGTTAGAAAAAGAAGGATGGTTACAAAAACTCTCAAAAGGATTCGCATTAACGGATAAATCAATTCCTTTTGTAGAAAAAGCTGTGTGAGTAGTATTTTCTAATTTGAAAATACTAAAAGAACTATTTTTTCATGAAGAAGGAAGTGAATCGAAATGGGAAGTCTAATCCCTCTAATTTCTGTAGGAGGTGCGGCTTTAGTCATTGGAATCGTTAAGTATCGAGATTATAAGAAGAAAAATATAAAACCTCCGAGGAAATGGGAAGGTAAAACAGAAGAAGAAATGGAACAGGATATGGAAGATGCAGAGAGAAAAACAGAAGCACAGAAAGGTATGGGAAGAGCAGGAGGCCCTTTTTAATAGTAGGTAAATGAAGTTAGATTTAATTTATGTGGAGGTCGTAACATGGATAGACATGATGAATACTTCATGGAGAAAGCGATTGATTATGCTTTGAAGTCTAGAAGAGAAGGCAATGAACCCTTTGGAGCTATTTTAGTTAAGGGGGAAGAGGTCGTGAAAGTTGGGGAAAACAAAGTTCACTCTCATTCTGACCCTACCTACCATGCTGAAATTGGGCTTATAAGAGATTTTTGCTCTGAGCATAATGTGTTTGATTTAAGTGATTACACCCTTTACACAAGTTGTGAGCCTTGCGTTATGTGTTCTGGAGCCATGGTGTGGGCGAACCTTGGTAAGGTAGTATATAGTGTTTCCCACGATCAATTAGCTGAAATTGCTGGAGACAATATCATGATTTCTTGTAAGGAAGTTTTTGAGAAGAGTCCAATTCGCCCGCAAGTTGTGGAACGTGTGTTGAACGAAAAAGGGTTAGAAGTGTTTGATGGATACACGTTTGGATAGGAAATGTACTTATGAAGAAACAAGTATGAAACTTATAAAATAGAAAGGAGTCAGCTTTGACTACTCAATTTATTCTGTTAACAGAACCAACATTACCTATTGTTGAAGCCTTTAATAGATGGGAAAGCAATCCTTTTTTAATTCCTTTTACTCGTCCGCACAAAAATAAAGAGGAACTTGAGAATGTTACGTTCTTAACGAAGGAAGACCTTAGCAAGCGTCTAGAGAATCATCATATCTATTTAATCTATCATGACGGTATGTTAATTGGTGAAATGAACTATATGGTAGACCCTGGACATTTGTATAAAAAAGAACCTGAAACAGCATGGATTGGCATTACAATCGGTGAACAGGAAGGAAGAGGTAAGAGGATAGGCGTAAAAGCAATGCAATACATAGAAGACCAAATTAAGAAACAAGGATTAAAGCGAATCGAATTAGGGGTTTTTGAATTTAATACGCAAGCTCAGAAGTTATATCATAAGCTTGGCTATCAAGAAATAGCTCGCTTAGAAGACTTTACTTATTGGCAAGACAAAATGTGGGCAGATATTCGAATGGAGAAGTATTTAATGTAAGAGGTGTCAGAGTACTTAGTTCTGACACCTTTTATTTACCTTGTCTAAATCCAGCACCTAACTCTTTCTTTTCTTATCCCACTGGTCTATTTGGTGAAAAACGCCGAGGCGTTGCTAATGTTTTGTGTTTTATCAACATGGCACCCTGATTTGTTCGTGTCTAGGAAATTATAAAATTCAATGCTTGTGTATAACTGAAAAAGGTGAAGTAGCCACGTCCAGCGCCCAGCGACTAGTATGCTTCCCTCGCCTCCGTACGATAAGTTAACATCGAATCACGCACGTTTTCTTGTTTCCTTTATCTCCTACGGCTCAGTCCAGCATATACGTCGCTAAATCGGGCGCTTGCGCTTTTGTTCTTAGAAAGGGTTGGTCGCCCATTGTAAGGATGTTTTTATAAAGATCCGTTGATGTAATTTTAATTGAGATACCATATATTCGGCTAGATCTTCTGGTTGCATAAACTTTTCTTTGTTTTGCTCATCGACATCTTCCCCAAATGCCATTTCCGTTGCTACGAGGCTAGGGTTGAGGGTGAAAACGCGAATGTTATTTTTACGTACTTCTTGCATGAGCGCTTCGGTCATGCCTTGGATTGCAAATTTCGAACCGCTATAAGCAGACGAACCTGCTGTTCCTTTTAATCCGTTGCTGGAGGAGATATTAATAATATCACCCTTATCTTTTTCAATAAGCTGAGGTAACACCGCTCTGGTAACGTGGTAAGTTCCAAACACATTTACTTCGAATGTATGTTTCCATTCTTCTGGATCCATTTCTAAAAGGGAGCCGTGGGCACCTATGCCGGCGTTATTGATTAGAATATCAGCAGGACCTAAGTCTTTCTCTAATTTGGATATGGATTCATTTACTTCTTCCATGTTTGCAATGTCTGTTACAGCAATACTAGCATTTACCCCAAGAGCTTGAGCTTCTTCTTGAACTGCTTTCAATTTACTTTCCGTTCTGGCAATTAATCCTACATGAATGCCTTCTTTTGCAAATTTAAGAGCTGTAGCTCGTCCAATACCACTACCTGCTCCTGTAATATAAGCGATTTTTCCTGAAATTTCTTGTCCCATTTCAAATCATCCCTTCCATGATTTTCTATAGATAAGTGTAATCCTTCTTATCTACTCATTCAAAGATAATGTTTACATAAGCTAACAGCTGCAAGACGAACATATAACAGAACCCTAACGAATATATTTTAGGTTCGTGAATACAGGGTCTTTCAATTCAAATTCATACGTTTTTTCATCAACCAGACCAAGTGTTTTATCACTATCGTAAAGTTGCAGCATAAATTGTGCCATTTCTTTTGCTGTATGGAAATTTGGCATCCTTTCTTTATAATCAAACTTATCTGTATCAAGAGCACGTTTCGCAAATTCGGTTTCCGTAATTCCAGGAGCTAAAATTTTCGCTTGTAAGCTTGCGCCTTTTGATGCTAACTCTTCTGCAAGCCCTTCTGTAAACGAACTGACAAAAAATTTCGTAGCTGTGTATGTAACCGCATTTGGTAAAATACTGTATCCTCCGCTAGAAGCTACATTAATAAGCTGTGAACCTTCCACATTGGTATAATCACGGACGTAGAGGGTTGAGAGAATAGTGAGTGCTTGTGTATTCAATAGAATCATGTTCTCCACTTTGTCTAAGTCTTGGTCAGCAACAGGTGATTTCACCCCGAATCCGGCATTATTTATCCAAGTATCAATCTCATACACTTTTAACTTTTCGTAGATGGCATAAACGTTTTCCATAATGGATAGGTCTGTTGGTTCAACGACAACGTCAATCTCAGCGTTATGTTGACGGATTTCAGCTTTCAAATCCTCTAATTTATGTTCCCTTCGTGCAATAAGAATTAAATTTTTCCCTCGTTCTGCAAAAGCTAAAGCAGATTCATAGCCTATTCCTGAACTAGCCCCTGTTATGACAGTATATCTCATGGTTCTACCTCCTGAAATTCAATTAGAATATATTAAGCTTAAGGTTCTTTCATGAAAAAGGTCAAGTTATACGGTAGTCCATTTATGTTTTTGAAAAGATATTGTTCTGAATAATATGGTAGAATATAACAATAGCATCGATTGAAAATGTAAAGGAGATTACAATGAAAAGATTTTTTAAGCAACCATTGAAGGTATCGTTTTGGTCTCTCATTTTTACGTTTGTTGTACTCTCGGTTTTATTGATCGATTTAGAGTTTTTCTCAAACACAGATTCTGATTTTGTGTATACAGCATCGAAAGTATATATTGCTATTGCATTACCTGTATTAATAGTGAATCCTTTGTTTGGGCTCATTTACTCGTTTTTTGTAGAAGGGTATAGGAAAATCATTTTTATTTTGCTTCATTTCGCTAGTGCAGGAACGATCTCAATCTATGCGTTTCTGGCCTTCATGTTCCGTTATTTTGTTCCATTTGCACCTTAGCAAATATTAAAAGATGAGCGAGTTTAATTCGCTCATCTTACTACGTCGCAATTTAAACCTACTTACTTTGTTCCACGTCACTGTACTTAGGGTTTTTTGAAGCATTGCCTTTTTGGGCAACGCTGCTTTCAGTTGGATTGTCTGAGGCATAGCTTTTTTCTTGCGCGATAGAGCTATTCACAGGTTTCTCGACAGCATTGCTGTCCTTAATTCCAATAGCTGATTGTTCTATATGACCAAGTGATATTTGTTCTGGATTTTGTTCCTGAGTAACATTGAGATAAATATTTATCTCAAGTGGTCCATCATAAGATGTTTTATCCTTGCGTTTACATTTTGAATATTTGTTGCAATATTTTGGTTCTTTGTCTACATTTACTTGTAGCGGAATATTTGGTGCTTCCTCGTCCTTATTTTCTAGAATTTCTTCTTTTAATTCTTTTAAAAGTTCTTTCTTTAGTTTGCGTTTCAATTTCTTTTTATTATATTTTTCTTCCTTATCTCTGCACACTTTACTTATCCAACCTTTCTTCATTCTAATAAAAAGACGTTATCCCCACAAAAATGTGGGGATTCAAGGGAAGGACTATTCTTCTTTTTTGTTTTTAGCTTCACTATCTTCTTGAGCAACTGCGCTATTATAAGGATTATCAGAGGCATTGCTTTCGTCTTGAGAAACTGCACTATTATAAGGATTATCGGAAGCGTTACTATCCTTAATAGCGATTGCACCGTTATCTACATATCCAAGAGAAATTTGTACTGGATATTGAGTTTGTAGGCAACCATGCTTTTTGCCTTTAAAGTCATCATGGGTTTTCTTACCATCATGTTCCTTATGATCGTAATCATAGTCAAATTCATAATCAAACTCTTTTTTCTTACATTTTTTTCGATTGCGCTTACCCATAAATTCATCTCCACCTTTATTTTAATTCATGCAAGCATCAGAAAGATTTTGATGTCTGACACTTAATACAAGTTATGTCATTAAAATTAAGAGGGTTGGATGGATATAATATTTGAAGAATAAATGATGCATTACTCTATTACTCATTTTTTAAGAATAGAGTTAGAAGTCTAGCTTATTGGAAGGGTTTGATAAAAAGATAGTAACGTTTATAGAATAAATAATTTTCTTATTCTATAAATAAAGGGAATTAGAATCTCTACTCCATTAAAGAATAGCGTTAAATCTTTTCCTAATAATAAAAACACTGGATAGGTTGGTTTACTTGTCATAAGGTATAGATATGGAATAAAATAAAATTATATATTCAATGTGAAATGTTTCACAAAAGCTTGCCTAGAAACCGATATTTATTAAGGTTTTATTTAAGGGGAATGTCTTATGAACGATTTAAAAAAGTTGGCTAAAGAGCAGAAAGGGTCACGGATATGGCTAATAGTAAGCTCTAGTGGATTAGCCTTGAGTGTCATTGCTCAAGCTTATTTGATAGTAAAGATTGTGGATTTAGTTTTTTTACAACAAGCTTTATTTGAAAAAATTATACCCTTGGCCGTTTGGCTTGCGATTGCACTTTTAGCAAGAGTTGGTTTTACCTATTTTAATGGATGGATAGGCGTTAAGATGGCCACGACTATGAAAAGGAAGTTTAGAGAAAAGTTGTTTGAGAAATTCTCTTCTAATCCTTTACAAGCTTCCATTGCAGGGCAATCTGGTCATAAAGTTAGTGTAACCATGGATTCGGTTGATGAATTGGATAGCTATTTTAGTAAGTATGCTCCTCAAGTAATTCAATCTACAATCGTTCCCTTAAGTATTTTAATTGTGGTAGCCATTCAGCATTTTCCATCTGCCGTTATTATGATGGTCACTGCGCCTTTTATACCACTTTTCTATGCCATAATTGGTATTATGACAAAGAAAAAATCAGAGGAGCAAATGGATAAAATGGCAATATTCTCGGGCCATTTTTTAGATACTTTACAAGGGCTGACAACGTTAAAACTATTCGGAAGAAGTAACCAAAAAAAAGAGTCTATAGAACAAAGCAGCTTAGACTTCAGGGATGCCACAATGGAAGTGTTAAAAGTGGCCTTTGTTTCTTCCTTAATGCTTGAGCTAATATCCATGCTAAGTATCGGTATTATTGCTTTAGAGATTGGATTGCAGTTAGTTGTGTTTGAAAATATTACGTTTGTTCCTGCATTCTTTATTTTGGTACTGGCTCCAGAATTTTATTTAGCTCTTAAGGATTTAGGAAGTGCGTTTCATACGGGTAGAGGAAGTATGGGAGCGGCTAATAAAGTTAATGAAGAATTGCAACAGGACATTCAGCCTGTAAATTGGGGGAATAAACCCCTTCATCACTTAACAGAACCACCTCATATTATGCTCGATCATGTTGGTTATCAGTACGAGGAAGATGAGTTTGAGTTACATCCTGTCACGGCTGAGATTCCAGCGTACAAACAAATAGCTATAGTTGGAAAAACCGGGGCTGGGAAAACGACCCTGTTACACCTATTGGCAGGGTTGCTCCCCCCAACTTCAGGTGAATTAAAAGTGAATGATGCCTCATTGAATGAGTATCAAGAAGAAGAGTGGTTAGGGCAAATAAGTTATATATCACAACATCCCTATATTTTCTCTGGGACATTAGCTGAAAATATAGCGTTAGGTAGTAAAAAAGATGTTACCAGAAATGAAATAGAGGAAGCAGGGCAACAGGCTGGAATTTCAGGGTTTGTAAATGGGCTCGCTCAAGGGTATGACACCATAGTTGGTGAAGGAGGCAGAGGACTTTCAGGTGGAGAGAAACAGAGAGTCGCTTTGGCAAGGGCTTTTTTAAAGAAGCCGTCCTTTATCATATTTGATGAACCTACAACTGGACTTGACCTCTTTACGGAACAGATATTGCAGCAGTCTATTCAAACCTTATCTAAGCAAGCAACTATGGTTACAGTTGCTCATCGTCTGCATACTATACGTCAAGCAGATGAAATTTGGGTAATGGAACAAGGAACAATTGTTGCTAAAGGCACACATGAGGAACTCCTACAAACAACAAGCGTGTATCAAGATATGGTCGATGTGCAAAAGAGGAGCGTAACGCTATGAAGGATTTACAGTATGTCATCAAAGAAATTGTGACAGAGAAGAGAGATGTTATTCTTTCTGTGCTATTTGGAGTTATTGCAGGTTTGACAGCAGTTGCTCTGTTTGCAGCCAGTGGATATTTGATTTCAAAAGCAGCACTGAAACCTCCATTTTATACGCTTTCTATCATGATTGCCTTTTTAAAGTTATCTGGGTTTATGAGAGCATTTGGTCGATATTTGGAGAGGTACTTTTCCCATCGAGCTACCTTTACGATTTTAAGTAAATTGCGAGTGAAGTTTTTTGAAAGAATTGAACCATTGGCGCCTTCCATTTTGCAGAGACAACAGAGTGGGGAGTTGTTAGCACGAGTTGTTGGAGATATTGACCGGCTTCAATATTTCTTTTTAAGAGTATTTTATCCGCCTATTCTACTTGTTCTTGTATTTGTGAGTACAATTTTGTTCACCACCTTTTATTCTCTATCAATTGCTCTTATTTTATTAGTAGGATTGTTGATAACAGGTGTGGTTATTCCTGCGTTATTCGCATGGAAGCAACGTAGGATAGAGAGTACGATAAGAGAAAAGAGAGGGAAGTTATCGACTGATGTTACCGAATTTCTCTATGGCTTTAGAGATTTAAAAATTCATCAAAAACTACCGGAAAAATTGGATCATTTACAGCACAAATCCTCAGATTACCTTCGGGAACAGGAAAGAGAAGGAGTCATCGAAAGATTAAATCTATCCCTGCATACTGGGGTTTCTTTACTCATTTCTTGGTTAGTCATTATGGTAGGAGCTTATTTGGTTTCAACTAATCAGTTGGACGGTATTTTTCTGGCCATGCTTGTGATGATTTCGTTAACCGTATTTGAAAATGCGACTCCTATGGCTGTGCTACCAGGATATTTAGAGGATAGTCGTAGGGCAGCTAATAGGTTACAGGATGTAGAAGGAGAAGACAGAAGCGAAAAACAGGAGAACAAATGGCTTCTTCCATCGACGAAAGCATTTGATATAAAGGCAAACAATATCTCTTTTGCTTTTCCGCAAGAAGCTCGTTCTTCTATTCATTCGTTTTCAATCCACCTTCCCCCAGGTTCTAAAACGGCTATTGTTGGACCGAGTGGTTCAGGTAAATCTACTCTCTTGCAATTGCTCTTAAAATTTCATTTGCCAGTTAATGGGGAGGTTTTACTCGGAGGAAACGATATCAAACACATTGCTCAAGAAGATATATGGGCCCATACGAATGTGGTTTTGCAAGAGAATCATTTCTTTTACGGAACCATTCGGGACAACCTAATGCTTGCTAAGTCAGAGGCAACAGATGAAGAAATGAATGCAGCATTACAACACATGCATTTAGATCATTTTTCTCTAGATCAAAAGGTTCTTGAAAAAGGAGAAAACTTATCTGGTGGAGAAAAACAACGTCTTGCGATTGCAAGAACTTTTCTCAAACAAGCATCCGTTTGGTTATTGGATGAACCAACCTCTTCTGTGGATGTTGTTACGGAACAATCCATCTTCCAACACATTTTACGCTTGGCGGAACAAGATACGCTCCTGTTGATTAGCCATCGATTGAATGGGCTAGAACAAATGGATTACATTATCGTCATGGACCAAGGTGAAATCGTTGAAGAGGGGACTTATCAGGAGTTAGTGGCTCAAGAAGGATATTTTTATGAAATGAAACAGATTGAGGATAGTGTTCTTATGCAGTGATTCTAGCTTGGAGCTTTCCTCTTATTTGGTTTTAAAAGGAGACTGACTCACCAGGTGGTCTTCTTTTTTTTATTGTCCACCAGGAAATTATAAAAATGTTGGCTTGTGCATAACTAAGTAAGTTATAGAGAACACGTCCAGCTCCAGCGCCCAGCAAACTTCCTTCACCTCCTTACGATAAGTCAACATCGAATCACGCATGTTTTCGTGTTGCCTTTATCTCCTACGGGTTAAGGGGGAGTTCTGAGTTGAAGAAGGTTCGATTAAAATCGCTGCATCGTGCAGCAACAACATCGAACTGACCTACATCCTGTAGGCCCGCGTCACGCAGCAACATCGAACCAACTCACGTCCTGTGGGTAGCAGTTTGTACGTCGCTAACCGGGCGCCCCGAGCTTTTGTTATTCTTTCATGTTATTTGTAAAACAGAAGTCCCAATTATATGGAGTTTACTTCGCTCTCAGTCTTTTCTTGAACGTGTTACTTTTTGCTAATAAACAATATTGTTAACAAAGCCATCTTTTAAATGAAGGATAAATCTATGTTCTAGTGGAAATAAGTAAAAAGGTGCTTACTAAATAATAAAGTAAGCACCTTAAGATTATGTGAGAAGAAGTTCTAATACATTAGATATTAATAGATTTTATCACCATTAAAAATTGAATTCTTTACAACTACATAATCAACATGGCGAATAGCTTCTAGATCGGTTCCTCCGGCATAAGATATCGCAGATTGTAGATCTTGTTCCATTTCATTTAACGTGTCTTGTAAATAACCTTTGTGTTCCACAAACATTTTTTTACCTTCAACGTTCTTCTTTTCGCCTTTTTGATATTCTGAAGCTGAACCAAAATATTCTTTATAGAGTTTACCGTTTTTCTCAGTAGTTTCACCTGGTGATTCTTCGTGACCTGCGAATAGAGAGCCAATCATTACAAACGTTGCTCCAAATCGAATAGATTTCGCAACATCTCCATGTGTACGAATGCCACCGTCTGCAATTATTGGTTTCGTTGCTGCTTTTGCACACCAACGAAGCGCTGCTAGCTGCCAACCGCCAGTGCCAAATCCTGTTTTAATCTTGGTAATACATACTTTACCAGGGCCAATTCCTACTTTGGTCGCATCTGCCCCTGCATGTTCCAATTCTCTAACAGCTTCAGGTGTTCCAACATTACCTGCAATAACAAAGGTCTGTGGTAAGTGCTGCTTAATATGTTGAATCATTTCAATTACAGCGTTGGAGTGTCCGTGAGCAATATCAATTGTAATATAATCGGGCATTAAATTTTCTTGGGAAAGTTGCTTCACAAATTCATATTCATCCTTTTTGACTCCAACACTGATAGATGTAAATAAACCACGGGATTTCATATCATGAATAAAATCGATTCGTTTCTCTGGTTCGAAACGATGCATCACATAGAAATAACCTTTTTCAGCGAGGGTGATGGCAATTGTTTCGTCTATAATAGTTTGCATGTTTGCTGGGACAACAGGTAATTTGAATGAATGTTTACCCAATGTAACGGTTGTATCACATTCAGAACGGCTATTTACTACACATTTAGCGGGAATCAATTGAATATCTTCGTAATCAAATACATTTTCCATGACCTTCACTCCTAAAAACGAATGTTATATTATCTATTATGTAAAATGTTCGTATATTGTGTAATGTACATCAAATTCTGAAAAATGTCAAAGTATTTATGGAGAGTAGAGGGGAGGTGTCAGTTGAACAAATATTACTTATTTTGTTGTTGATACTAGTGTTCTCCGTTTTACTCATGATGATAGCGTGTCTTGTGTTTGGGGTGAGGTATGTAAGATCTCATGGTGTTAATAGAGAGGATGTTAATACTAGGTTGAAGAAAGTAGAAGAGGAGTTAAATTATTTAAAAAACAGAACATAATCATTAAAATGTGATAGGTACTTAGTGAACAATTTTTTAAGCCCAAAGAATTTTTGTATTCCATTTGTTATTAACCTTAAAGAAAATTTCACAAGACTAAATACTTTCATAAGGCTCTAAGTAAAATATGAAAATTACAGAAGGTGTATTTTGTCTCTTAATAGAATGAACTATAAAGTAGTCACTATTAAAATGGATAAGAGAGGAAGGTCAATATGAATAACAGTCAATCATTTGTGTACACAACTTACATTTTAACTACTCCTGAAAAACTTTGGGATGCTTTAACATCTAGTAATAGTACAAGCGAATATTTCTTCGGCAGAGAAGTCCAGTCTAATTGGAAGGAAGGTTCAAACGTTCAATTTCTAACACAAAGCGGTGAACTGGATGTAGAAGGGAAAGTTCTACAATTTGAGATAAATGAACTTCTTTCTTATACATGGCATCATGTAGATGATATAGAAAGAGAAGAACCTTTAGTTGTAACATTCAAACTTAGAAAAATGAATGAAGTTGTTAAGTTGACTCTTATTCATAAGAATCTTAATGATGATGATTTTAGTAATGAAGAAAATACATTTGGTGGTTTAAATAATGGCTGGCCAGCTATACTGAGCAACTTGAAGACCTTTTTGGAAACAGGAAGAACCTTATCTCCAATGGATATTTAACAGGATCATGCATGCGTAGTGAAGGTAGTGTTTTCCTTTTTTTAGGAAAAAGTTAATGCTATCTAAAGATGCTTTTTTGAGAGTATTTACTATCCCCCCCCTTTGAGACCGTTTCTATTTAAGAAACGCTTTTTTGTGTAAATCGTTTATTTCTGTAATATAAGATTAACTTAAAGCAGGAAGGTTGAATAAGGTATAAGAGATGGACGATTTAAGGAAGAAAGCTCGTTTAATTTATATATAATAACATTAAACGAAGCGTTTTTATCATAAACTATTTTTGGGGTGAAAAGATGCCAAGAGTAAAATACACAAGTTCGGACGTAGATCTAATGGCGAGGTTGATGAGAGCCGAAGCCGTAGGTGAAGGAAAACAAGGTATGTTATATGTAGGAAATGTAGTGGTTAATCGTGCTAAAGCAGATTGTTTAGATTTTAAAGATCTAAGAACAATTTCAGAAGTTATTTATCAAGTACAAGGAGGAAACTATTCTTTCGAAGCTGTTCAAAAGGGGAATCTGTTTTACAATAGGGCGAGATCTGCTGAAAGAAGGTTAGCAAAGAAGAATTTAAGATTCTGGAGGGATCACCCAGCGAAATATTCCCTGTGGTACTTCAATCCGGAGGGGCAATGTCCTTCATCATGGTATGGTCAACCGTTTACTGGTCAATTTAAAAATCATTGTTATTATGAACCACAAGCTGGAACGTGTGCGAGTGTTTATGGAGGATAAACGTATTATCATTACAGAGTTAATATCACCATGAATATTATTCTAAATAGAGACTTTCAGAATAGGCTGCTAAGAGGCTTGATCCAATCAAGCTTCTTTTTTTATGGTCTTGCCTACCTCTTTCTCCGGCGGGAGTCTCCTTGTTCCCAGGCCACCTTTGCTTTTGTGGAGATGAACGGAAACAAGGCCAGTTTAGAGTCCAAAAAAAATTCTACAAACACATATTGATTATTGGGTCAATGAGGAGTAATCTTAAGTTGACTAAAAAGTCAATTTAGGTTTGTAAAGGGGGAAGGTCAAAGTGAAAGCTGTAGAAATGAATGATTTAACGAAATACTATAAGAAAAGCAAAGGTATTGAGAACGTTTCTTTATCGATTGATGTAGGAGAAATATTTGGCTTTATTGGTCCGAATGGGGCTGGTAAAAGTACGGCAATTCGTACATTATTGAACTTCATTCATCCTACAAGTGGAACTGCTACTATTTTCGGTAAGGATATTGTTTCTGATTCCAAAGAGATTAAGGAACTTGTAGGTTATCTTCCATCAGAAGTACACTATTATGATGACATGAAAGCTTTGGACTTGTTGCAGTATTCAGCAAAATTTCATGAATACAAAAATATAAAACGCATTCATCAATTAGCAGAAAGGCTACAACTTGACCTTCATAAAAAAATAGAAGACTTATCATTTGGAAATAGAAAGAAAGTCGGTATAATCCAGGCGCTTCTGCACGAGCCTAAGTTGTTAATATTAGATGAGCCTACAGGAGGATTAGATCCTCTTATGCAAAATATTTTTTTTGAATTGTTAACAGAGGAGCGGAAGAAAGGTGCAACGATTTTCTTTTCTTCGCACATCTTAAGTGAAGTCCAAAAAATGTGCGATCGAGTAGCTATCATTAAGGAAGGAAAACTTGTAACAGTCGAAAAGGTAGAAACGTTAATTAAGAACAATCTAAAAAAGGTAAGGCTAATGATAGGAGATAATCAAGAACCTGAGTTAGAACTTGAAGGGGTATTGAACAAAGCGAAAAATGGAGACCACATTGCTTTTCTGTATAGCGGCGAAATGAATTCATTATTAAATCATTTAACAGCTTTGGACATTAAAGACTTACTCATTCAAGAGCCATCTTTAGAAGAAGTCTTTATGCACTACTACGAGTAGGGAAGGGGAGGTTAAATAATGTTAATCTACAATCGGGAGATTAGAAAAAATGCTAAGGCGTTATTCATTTGGGGGATTATCTTAGGTGGGATTATATTAATGACGCTTAGTATCTATCCTCAATTCACTCAAGATCAAGAAACCATGAATGATTTGTTAAGTGCCTATCCTGACTCGTTTAAACAAGCTTTTGGAATGGACCGACTGGACATTGGTACATTACTAGGGTTTTATGGCATGCAAGTCCATTTTATGACCACTCTAATAGGGAGTATTTATGCTGTTATGCTAGCCTCAAACATGATTGCAAAAGAAGAAAATGAAAAAACTATTGAATTTTTGTTATCTAAACCTATTACAAGAACAAGGATTATGACGGAGAAATCGTTAGCTGTACTAACAAATATTATTCTTCTAAACGTTATTAATGTAGTGGTTTGCCTCATAGGTTTTCAATTTGCAAACGAAGATATTCCAATGAAAACGTTTATGGTCCTAATAATAGGAACCATATTATTACACATAACATTCGCAGCAGTAGCTTTTCTTCTTTCTGTCATAATGAAGAAATCAAGAACCATCACATCTGTTTCGCTAGGTCTTGTACTGATTTCCTATTTTTTTGGCGTTGTATCTGGTATCACAGAAGATATGGAGGTATTAAAGTATGCTAGTTTATTTAAATATGTGGATGCTGCTGATATTATCTCTGAAGGAGCAATTGATTTACTTTACCTTAGTATTATGATTGGAATTACCCTCATAAGTACATGGTTATCTTACGCTTTTTACCTTAAGAAAGATATAGCAACTTAATGACGGAGGTTACTACAGTGTATGCCAACTTTGAAAAATTACCTGAAGAAAAGAAGCAAGCGATTCTCTGTGTATGTATAGAAGAGTTTTCAGAAACTGGTTTTGAGAAAACGTCTACTGATAGGATTACTTCCCGTGCGGGAATCTCAAAAGGTATTTTGTTTCACTATTTCAAAAATAAAAAGAATCTATTTTTGTATATCGTTGATTATTGTCGCCAGCAAATAGGTGATCAAATTATGAAAGAAATAAAAGAAGTGAAAACAGAAGATTTCTTCAAACGGGTTAAGGAAGTTATCTTAATCAAACAACGGGTGCAAATAGAATATTATAAAGAAACACAATTAGTGACGAATGCTGTACTACAACCACCTGCTGGAATGGAGGATGAAATGAAAGCTCTTCTCCAAAAAAATGTAGATTATTATAGTGAAGAGTATCTTAACAAGTTACTAGATAAGGATTTACTTCAAGAACATGCATCACCTGAAAAAGTAGTGAACTTAACAATGATGGCATTAGAACAAATTACCCAGAAATACGTTCAAGAGTATCAAGCGAATACCATTTCATTAGCTGAGATTCAGAAAAAAGCAGGGTCAGAAATTGATGAATATATGAAACTAATTAAATATGGGTGTATCCAGAGTGATACGTAAGCACGTTTTTCGAAACGTGCTTTTTCTATGGTATGATTTAAAGAACCATGTTAATGAAGGAGAAACACTGATGAAGTTTATATCTGAAGATATTACGAAATATATAACTGTAAAAGATATCATCGAAGAGTATGAACTTTTTCACAGTCAAAGGGATAATCAAGGGATGATTAACCCGGATCGTATGCATGTAGAAGATGACTCACGAACCGCCTTATTAATGCCTGCCTTCTATGAGAATTATTATGCAGTGAAACTAGTAGGAGTGGCCCCGAGGAATATTGATATAGGCAAACCAATGGTTCATTCCACCATGACTTTGTATAAAAGAGATACGATGGAGCCATTGATTACATTTGATGGAAATAAACTTACAGGTATTAGAACAGCTGCGATTGGAGGGCTGGGGATGAAGTATCTCGCTCCAAAGGATGCTGCTACATTAGGAATAGTAGGTACAGGTGTTCAAGCGTGGACGCATTTGGAAGCAGCATTGTCTGTGCGAGATATCCATACCTTATATGTATATAGTAGAAAAGAAGAGAAAGTAGCTGCTTTTACAGAGAAAGTTCAGGAGCATTTCCCAAACTTAAACGTAGTTACGCCAAACCTTAGAGACTTAATTCATAAATCTGAAATTATTGTTACAGCAACTGGTTCATCTATACCTGTTCTTCCGGAAGTCGATCCGTCCCAATGGGAAGCAAAGCACATTACGGCTGTAGGTTCGTTTAATTCAACGATGCAGGAAATACCTGATTCTATTTTGAGAGGAATACCCTCCATATTTGTTGATCAACCTACTGCACGTAAAGAGTCAGGTGATATGATTAAAGCAGGTGAACTTCGTGATGATACAGAGTTTACAACGATTGAAGAAGTTGTACAAAAAGGTGAGAATATGGAGATTAACCAAGTGAATTTATTTAAATGTGTAGGGTCATCCATATATGACTTGTTAGCCACTAAGAAGCTATACGAAACATTACCAGATATAACTTAAGGTGGGGTTAGTTTTATCATGGAGGAGGAGTTTATATTAAAAGAAAATATTTCTATGTTTTCATGTTTATTAGTTTATTTTCCCTTTCCATATACTTATTGAATTCACAAAGTATGGACTTATATGAAATGATAATGAATGTTAAGTGGATGGCTCTTATACCACCATCTTTTCTCATGGCGTCTGTCCCAGGTGCGAATCAAATCCTTTCCTTACGTAATGGTTTGAGGAAGGGGGCTAAGACAGCTATTATTGCTGTAACTGTCGGTTTACTGCTTTCCCTATAATGGTTATTGGTGTATCTCTAGGTTTAGGAACCGTTCTTCAAGCATCAACTTTCGTATTTAATGGTATTTAATTGTATTAAATGGATTGGTGTGGTGTATTTAGGCTGGTTAGGTTTGAAAACCATCTTATTTAGTTCTTCTGTGTATAAAGATGAAGACAACATAAAAGGTGAGGTAACCTTCAAAGATGATTCACAAACACCATGGGATTTTGCGAGACAAGAATTCATAGTAGCAGCAGCAAATCCGAAAGCTTTATTATTGTTCACCGTTTTTCTACCGCAGTTTATCACATCAAACACAGCTACATTAGGTGGACAAATTCTAATCGTTAACGCTGTTTAAATAGTGATTGAATTTTGTTGTGCAACTTTCTATGCTTTCATTGGCGGTCGGTTGAAAGCTATTGGATTGAGTGCAAACGTTAACGGAATCTAGATAGGCTCATTGGTGGGATTATGATCAGTTTAGCCGCATGGCAATCAACACAGAACAGTAAATAAGAAAGAGCAACGAATTTTATATCGTTGCTCTTTCTATGTGTTTTTCTTGCTCGATGTTAGCAATGTTTAGAAACTTTATTGTTCTGAAAATTTCACCTCAGCTATTTTCTCTTCAGTTGAAAGATTCATAGCTTCCATTTTATCTTCAGAGAATGTTTAGAGCGTATTGTAATAGACATCATACGCTCTATGCGATAATCCTATTCTGGAAATCGAACGTCTTGTTCAGGTTGGTGAGAGATAACTTTCTTCAAGCTAAAGTCATCTTCTGGCGTTACATGATACACGTAAGACATCATTATATTAAGTATCATTAATAATTATCTGAATAACATTCCTCTCTCTAGGGTATTCAAAAATAATATAGTCTATAGATACCAAAGAGTGGAGGAATCAATGATGCAAAAAATGAATCGAGGTATGGTGACGGCGTTATCTGCAATTGGGATTGCCCAAGGATTAAAAATGCTTACCAATAAAAAGTTGACAGGGAAATGGGACTGGAAGCAAATAGCTACGACAGGCGGTATGCCTAGTTCCCATTCAGCTGGTGTTTCTGCATTGGCAACCTATTTAGCTGCACATAAAGGAAGTCGTCACACAGAAACAGCCCTAGCAGTCGTATTTGGTGTGATAGTGATGTATGATGCGCAAGGTATCCGACGTCATACAGGAGAAATTGCTAAACTAGTCAATGATTTGGAAGATACATTTGCAAAGTTGTCTAATGATTTTCCGAGCTTCGAATTCATAGAAAGGGAAAAGGAATTGAAGGAGTTATTGGGTCACCAACCAACTGAGGTTTTAGGTGGTGCGATGTTTGGAAGTTTATTAGGATTTCTTTCTGCTAAATATGAAAATAGGCAGAGCACAGAGAAACTTTCAGATGAGTCATAGCTTATAGTTTGAAATTAAAATAGTATTCCTAGACGAAATCATCAGATTTCGTCTTTTTCATATGTAAAAAAAGGGGATATAAGTTTTGGGGCTTACGCCTCTAGCTCCATCGCTCAGCGACAAACAAACTTCCTGCTCCTCCTTACAATAAGTCAACATTGAATAGCACCACTCTCCGTGTTTCCTTTATCTCACAGAGTCAGGGGAAGTTCGATGAAAATCGCTGATTCATGCACCAACATGGCACTCCTCCCGCGTGCTGTGGGTAGCAGTTTGTACGTCGCTAAACTGCTGCCGCTTACCCCATTTCCTAAAATGAAAAAAGTGATCCTTTCAATGAATCCGGAACAAGGGCGTGTACTTGACGAGATTGAGTTATATGGAACTATCTTATTTTCTAATCCAGACAGTACAACCATCCTTTTTGACAATTTATGGGGATTGGGGAAGAATATTCGTTATCTGAAAGGGCAGCTTTATGGTACGTCACGAAGAACGGTGAAAGCACTACAAACTCACGGTTTGTGAGCGGACTTCATGGTGCAAGTTCCTGCAGATGACAGGAAACGGTATTAATTGTTGGAGAACGTTCACTAGATGAACAGCAATGGTGATTAGCTCTCCCTTATACTAAATATGAGCTATTTATGACCCATTAGACTTTATTGGATAAATCGTACCTACCGATTTTTTAAAGGGTGATGGAAGATACAAACTTCACATCTATTCCCGTGTAGTAAATCGGTGTCTGTTCTAAAGGATAATCTATAACATGCAGATAAGATCTTGGCCAACCTTCCAGCCCTTTGTTTTGGTGAGAAGACGGCGCACACTGCACATGTTTGTCGAATCCAAGATATTAATATTTTAAAAACCCTAGATGCGGAAGGGGGTTAAGGAATTCTTCATACAGAATGGGTCGCTGATACAAGCATAATGGAGGAAAATTGGAAAGGAGGATAATGATATGAAAGCAATCCTTTATATTGGACACGGTAGTCGTACTCAAGAAGGAAATCTTCAATTCACACATTTTGTCCATAGAACCATGCAGTTCGTAGAAGCACCCATTCAAGAGATTGTCTTTTTAGAAGCCACATGTCCTTCTATTGATGAAGGGATTGAACGTTGTGTAGACCAAGGAGCGACTCAGATTATTTCTATGCCAGTGTTATTGTCATCAGGCATTCACGCAACGGAAGATATTCCAGAACTTTTATTATTAGCACAAAGACGGTATCCCGACGTTTCGTTCACCTATGGAAAGGTGTTAGGTATTGATGAAATAATAATAGATATTTTTATTCGTAACTTAAAGGAGAAAGGATTCGTTGGCAACTGTACTGAGGGCGTCTTGTTAACAACACATGGCAGCCGTTCTGAAAAAGTGGAAGAGGAAATGGAAGAGCTGGTAAACACATTGCAAGAGAAAACAGGCACTGCTATTCTTTACACCTGTTTCCTGAAATACGGAGAGCCTTCATATGAAGATGCACTTCTCTCCATGCTACAGCAACCTTTTCAAATGGTCTATGTTTTGCCCCATTTCTTGTTCACAGGAGAATTAGTTAGTGATGTAAGTGATTTGGTCACGTATTACCAAAAAACCATTGAATCACCGAATCTCGTTCTGTGTAATGCGGTTGGATTTGAAGAAGGCGTAGTCAAGTTGTTAGCAAAACGTGTGGAGGAAGCAAAGGGTTGCAATAATGACAATTCTTTATCAAGTGATACTGAATCTGCATAGTCAATATGTAATAGTTCATGGAGAAGGATAAGTAGACGAATGAAGATTCAACTGCCTTCTACCTGATACCTGTGATTGCAAATTCTGTGACAACAGAACCCCAGTCCCGTTTATCAAAAGGTAGGAGTTAATCAGGAAGTAGCAAGTGTTGTTCGAATGTATAGGTTGCACAATTGTAAATGATCTAAAACGATAATAATGATAGCGAGAAGAAAAAGGATTTCCAGAGTTGGAGATCCTTTTTCTTGTTTTCAGGATATTTGTTCATGACCATTTAGAAAGTTATTGAAAACAAAGATGTTGAGATTTGTAACCTGCTTTCATGGGATTACAACCATCAAAATATGGATTTAATAAAAGCTGTTAGCGACGTTATTCCCAAGGAGATGTACACACTGTTTACATTTAGTGGTGCTTTTAATGAAATAGCAGATCACTTACAAAAGAAATTAGCTCAACTCGACCATGAGCATAACTACCCCATGCTTCATACCGGTCTCGGAACCACTACCCTTGTTGCCATAGTGGTCAATAAAGTCTTCCACCGTAGTGGTATCATTTTGAACCAATTCTTGAATATAATCATCCTCTAATTTGTTCAAAATATCGTCCATATTGTCATAAGAAATACGGTGCTCCATTGTACAAATCCATCCTAAATAAAGTGTTTCACTAATATATTTAAACACGTCAGTTGATAATACCTAAGTAAATAGAAGTAACTTACTCTTATAATCTCTTCTAAATAGGGGAAGTTATAAAGGAGTTTTTGAAAGGGGTATTTATATGGACATAACTGCAAACGAAGTGTTGGATGCTCAGGGACTAGCTTGTCCAATGCCAATTGTTAAAACGAAAAAAGCCATTACCAACTTGGAGCCAGGTCAAGTTATTGAAATTCAGGCTACAGATAAAGGCTCTACTGCTGACCTGAAAGCATGGGCAGATGGTTCAGGTCACCATTATTTAGGTACGGTCGAAGTGGGCGAGGTATTAAAGCATTATATCCGAAAAGCAGATGAAAAGGAAGAAACAGAAGAAACGAAATATGAGGATGTAATTAACCTGGAAGAGCTACGTAATAAAATTGATGGAAATGAAAAGATTTCAATTATTGATGTGAGAGAGCCAGCAGAGTATGCTTTCGGTTCGATTCCAGGAGCGAAGAATATCCCGCTGGGAGAATTAGAAAAGCGTTTTGAAGATTTAAACAAAGATGAAGAACACCATATCATTTGCAGGACTGGCAATCGAAGTGACTTGGCAGCGAAAAAGCTTGCGGAACAAGGGTTTACTTCAGTGAAAAACGTGGTCCCTGGTATGGAACAATGGGATGGACCTACTGAAAAGAACGAAACAAACTAACATCTAGGAGGAAGAAAGAATGGCGAAAAAAGTAGCGATTATTGCAGCAAATGGAAGTTTATTCGATGCTTATAAAGTATTTAATGTAGCGACAGCCGCTGCAGCATCTGATGCAGAAGTGGGAATCTTTTTTACATTTGAGGGGCTGAATCTGATCCATAAAGAAGGTCATAAAAATCTCCCTCTTCCAGAAGGAAAAGAACATTTTCAAGAAGGTTTTAAACGCGCTAACGTACCACCAATTGAAGAACTTCTTAGTATGGCGAATGAATTAAATGTAAAGCTAATAGCATGTCAAATGACGATGGACGTAATGAGTCTCGAGAAAGATGCATTTGTAGAAGGAATTGAAGTAGCGGGAGCAGCTACTTTTATTGATTATGGTATGGATGCGAATATTACGCTAACGTTCTAAGGAGGAAAGCGAAATGGCAGTTAAATCGATAACAAATGAGGAGCTTGCCAAAAGGGTCTTCTCAAACGAAGAAACATTTATTCTGGATGTGCGAAATACAGATGAATTTGATGATTGGAAGATTGAAGGAAAGAATATTCATGTAATCAATGAACCTTACTTCAACTTAATGGAGGGTATTGATCCTGTAATGGACCAGCTTCCAAAAGATAAAGATATCATTACTGTTTGTGCCAAAGGTGGTTCTTCACAAATGGTAGCAGAGCAAGTCATGGAAGCAGGATTTACAGATGTGTTTTCGCTTGAAGAAGGGATGAAGGGATGGAGTGAACACTTAGAGCCTGTAAAGATTGGGGATTTAAAGGGAGGAGGTTCTCTTTATCAATTTGTTCGCATTGGAAAAGGCTGCTTATCCTATTTCGTTGAATCTGATGGAGAGGCCGCAATTATTGATACCAATCGAATGACTCATTTCTATGAGAACTTCGCTAAAGAAAAAAATACTACCATTAAGTACCTTATCGATACACACCTTCATGCAGATCATATTTCTGGAGGGAAAAAGCTGGCTGAGCAAGTGAATGGAACCTACTACTTACCGCCAAAAGATGCAGAGGAAGTTACGTTTGAATACACCTCTCTTGAAGAAGGGCAAGATATTGCAGTAGGGAAGACAAATATAAAAGTACAACCAATGTATTCACCAGGACACACCATTGGTAGTACCTCAATGATCGTTGATGATACGTATCTTATGACTGGGGACATCTTATTTATTGAATCGATTGGCCGCCCTGATTTAGCAGGGAAAGCTGATGATTGGGTAGGAGATCTTCGCGAAACTCTTTATTCACGTTACAAAAAGCTTTCTGAAGATTTAGTGGTTCTTCCTGCTCACTATTCCTTTGTCAAAGAAATGGGTGAAGGTGGAGAAATATCAGGTAATCTTGGAGAACTGTATAAGAAGAACAAAGGTTTGCAAATTCAAGATGAAGATGAATTTAGAAGAATGGTTACAGAAAATCTTCCACCACAACCAAATGCATATGAAGATATTCGTAAAACCAATATGGGCAAAATAAATCCAGATGAAGAAAAGCAAAGAGAGATGGAAGTTGGACCTAACCGCTGTGCAGTTCATGAATAAGATTAAATTGGTATTTAATAAAAATGGACAAGAAGGGTGCCTACCTGTTAGGTGCCCCTTTCCATTAGAAAGGGGTGGAGCAATTGGATTATAGTATTTTCTTTTTTGTTGTTATTTTTCTTATTGGTTTTGTAGGTTCGTTTGTTTCTGGCATGGTCGGTATTGGTGGCTCGATTATAAAGTACCCCATGCTATTATATATTCCACCATTATTTGGACTGGCTGCATTTACTGCGCATGAAGTCTCTGGGATTAGTGCTGTTCAGGTATTGTTTGCAACTATTGGTGGGGTATGGGCCTATCGTAAAGGTGGATACTTAAACAAAACGTTAATTATCTATATGGGTGTAAGCATTCTCATTGGGAGTTTCATTGGAGGATATGGATCAGAATTTATGACAGAGAATCTAATTAATATCGTCTATGGAATTCTAGCTGTACTTGCTGCAGTTATGATGGTTATCCCAAAAGATGATATTGATGAAATTCCCTTAGATGAGGTTACTTTTAATAAATGGTTGGCAGCTGGTCTTGCCTTAGTAGTAGGGATTGGAGCAGGGATTGTTGGAGCGGCTGGAGCATTTATACTGGTACCAATTATGCTTTTGATTCTAAAAATACCTACAAGAATGACAATAGCCAGTTCATTAGCGATTACATTTATTTCTTCTATTGGGGCTACAACTGGGAAAGTGCTAACTGGCCAAGTTTTATATTTACCGGCCACGATTATGATTATTGCTAGTTTGCTCGCGTCCCCTCTTGGGGCCAACGCTGGGAAAAAAGTAAATACCAAAATTCTTCAAGGTATTCTGGCAATCTTAATTTTAGGTACAGCTGTGAAAATATGGTTTGATATTCTGAGTTAATATAATATATGGAGGATGTCCTGGTGGAGGGCATCCTTTTTTATTAATTTCGGTTCTTAAAAAGATTACTTTTTCGTAACCACATATCCTTCTAAGGAAGGGTGATATTCCTTTTCATAATGGTTATTGGGGCAAGACTTTACTACTTTTGCTGTAGCGAAATCGGATTTATTTGACACTAATGTTTTTTCACAAGTGGGGCAAGCCTCTATAAAAAGAGATTTGAGGACGCTCATCCAATCACTCCTTTAATCATATATATGCTTATGCGTTTACTTGGTATTATACTATGTTTTGAATAATTGTAAATGGTAAAAAGCGGAAAGATACGGATGAGATTCTCATTTTTGCAACTTTGAAACATTCTACATATATTTTGTGAGGAAAGAGATAATAAGGTTACTTACTTAAAACGTTTAGGAGTGTAAAAATGATAAAAGCAAAGTTCTTGTTTTTCTTCATAATCTGCATGCTTTTGTTCCCCACTATAAGTAGTGCTAGTGTTATACATGTCATTCATAATGGGGAAAGCTTGTGGTCGATATCAAAAGAATATGGAACTTCATCAGAAGTAATCACAAAGATAAATGGGTTAGAGAATCAAGAGAAAATTATTCCTGGTCAATCATTAGTTCTCCCTGGAAAGAAATATATTGTTCAACCCGGCGAAAGTTTATGGGAAATTGCGAAACGTCATGCCGTTTCATTAGGTGAGGTCAAATCCTTAAATGGCTTACAAACGAATGTAGTTCAACCAGGTCAGGAATTAACGATTCCTACCAATTCTAAAGAAGATACATTCATTGGTGCATTTTTCATACCAAAAGACGAGCAATCGAACAAATATTTATTAGGTAAATACCAAAATATTCTTACCAGTGTGGGATTTTTTGAATATCATCCTGATGAACAAGGTAACCTCAGTACGTTACATGGAGAAAGTGCAATAACCACTGTATGGAATAAGGGGATGATTCCTTATGCTACGGTGACTAATTTAAGCTCTAAAGGGTTTGATGATCAGTTAGCTCATAAGGTTATTGGTAATCAAACGGTTAGAAAACAATTAATAAACAATATCTTTTCTGTACTCCATAAAAATGAATTAAAAGGAGTGATTATTGATTTTGAAGGTCTTCAAACCAAGGACCGTCAACACTTTAATACATTTATTAAAGAATTGGCCGCAAAGCTTCATCCAGTAGATATGAAAATCTCAATTGCTTTACCACCTATGCAAGGAGATCGTTATCCTGCCTATCATGCTGCTTATGATTATAAAACGCTTGGTACTTATGCTGATTCCTTGTTTTTAATGACGTATGATTGGCACTGGGCTGGGGGACCTGCTGGACCCATTGCTCCGATTGGTGAAATAAAGGAAACGGTAGAGTATGCGATATCTGTTGTGCCTAAATCAAAAATTGTTCTAGGTGTGCCAATGTATGCGTATGATTGGACCCTTCATGAGAATAGTGAAAATGCACGTGCTTATTCGCAGCAACATGCAATCAATGTAGCAGTGAAGCATGGTTCTGTTATTCATTATAATAATGAGACCGACCAGCCTTACTTTATGTATAAAGATGCAAATGGTGTTCAGCATGAAGTGTGGTTCGAAGATGCACGTTCCATCTTAGCGAAATATCGATTGATAAAGAAATATGATATAGCTGGCATGGGCGGCTGGAAATTGGGGCTTTCTTTCCCACAGGCAGAGCACTTATTAAAAGAAGAATTTCTAATCAAATAATGGCGATTACCATAAAAAATTCCTAACCACATAAACGTGGTTAGGAATTTTTTGAGGTGCATGAGGACAAGACCTTTATCTCTGTCTAGTTAGCTAACCGTTATAAAAATTATTAAAAACGATGTTCTTTTACATACTGACTGGGAGTTTGTTGATAAAAGTTTTTAAAAGTACGATTAAATGTACTGATAGAACGGTAACCTACTTCGAATGCTGCTTGAGTGATGTCGTATCTGGATTGAAGTAGCAATGATACAACTTTTTTTAATCGGATTTGATGCAGATAGTTCACTGGGGTTACACCCATATGTTTCGTAAATGTGCGATGGAGATGATATTTACTCATATTCATGTGCATGGCCATAACTTCTAATGAAAGTTGATCATGGTATTGGTCATGTATGAATTCTATTAACAAATTTACGATATAAGGTTCGTTAGTGTGATTTAGTTGTGGATTACGATGCCATCCTTGTGAATGCGATCCCATAGTGTAATCTAATATGGCTGAAGTGAACTCTTCTTCTAATGTCATTGCTTCTTCAACACCTTGGAAAGAAGCGGATTGAATGATTGATTTTGCTTTGTTAACTAGGTTAGTTGACACATGTTGTATTGGGGAGAAGTCAATGGAGTGAAGTTTATCTCCTGTTTTAGTTTCATACACGTTTTTTACGATTTCTTCATTGAAACTTATTAACATGATCCTTTTCTGATCTTGATAAGCCTCATGCTGGTGTATGTCTCCAGGAGGTACTAGTAAAGATTGGTCGCTCTCCAATTTCTGTTCCTTATGATTATGATAGGTTAGCAAGTTTCCAGACATAGGAACGCTCAGTTGAAAATGATCATGGGTATGAGTCTCATCTGCTTCTCCTGTTTGGAGGTCGAAAAGTAATACTCCGGTGTGTTCGAGATCTAACTTCATTTCCATACTTCACACCTCCTTTAGCAAGATTTACTTAATAGTGAGCAAGATATAATGAGTTCTAGTATCCATTCTTATGTAAACTGTTCTTACCAGATATAAGAACAGGAGGGATTTTTTAATGATTGGTTATCTTAAAAACTTCCATCGCATTGTTTGGATACAAGTCGGAGGTCATGCTATTACCTCTTTTGTCTCCATTATTTTATTACCTTTTTTAACGTTATATATGTATGAACAATTTGGTGAGAATATAATGATAGTTACACTAGTCATCGGTATTCAGCCATTTACCGAAATTTTATTTACCTTCCTTTTAGGTGGATGGATTGATCGTATTGGAAGAAGACCCATTATGCTAGGATCGCTGGCTTTTCAAATTATCGCTATAGGAGGCTTTGCATTTGCAACGCATACATGGTTATATGTGTTATTTTCCTTCTTAAATGGGATCGGGCGGTTTGTTTACATTCCTGCAGCAAGAGCCCAAATCGCTGACATTATCCCAGCATCAAAGCAAGCAGAAACGTTCGCTATATTAAGTACAGCTTCGAGTATAGGAGCATTAGGAGGACCTATAGTCGGAGCGGTGTTGTTCCAATTTAATCAGGAGTTCCTTTTTCTTATGATGGCAAGTTTGATACTGGTGTACTTACTAATTGCCATTGCATTTTTACCAGAATCCATTCCAACTACGATGGAAAAAACTAGAGATTATAAAGTCAAGTTGAAGAATAACAAATTGCTCGTTTGGTTCGCAGTTGGTATGCTCCCACTTAGCTTTTTTCATGCCCAAATGGAAACCAATTGGCCAGTGTACTTAAAAGAGAATCTCGTCAACTATTTATTTGTGTTTTCCTTACTTGAGACGATTGGAACTATCGTCTTTATCCTATTTGAAGTCTACCTCATTAACCGTACAGCTGGATTCTCGTCAGCCTTTATGGTTCAAGTTGGTTATGGACTCTATGCTGTTGCGGCTATTGGCTTTGGAGTGTTTCACAATATTGTAGGCTTAATTGTATCACAAGTACTATTCTGTATGGGGTCAATTATGGTCCTTAATCATATGCAAAGTCTTGTGAGCAACATAGCACCTGTGAATCATAAAGGGAGATATTTTGCATTATTCGGTCTGCACTGGGATATCTCAAGATCTGTAGGACCATTATTAGGCAGTGGAATACTATCAGCCTTAGGAGGCAGAAATTTATTTTTTGTTGTATTATTGCTGGTCGTATTAGGGTTTTTTAGCCAAACGAGAGCATTTACATCTATAAGTGAAAAGCAATCTATTTTACTTGAAAAATCTTCTAAGTCTACGTAACATATATGCAAATAAAGGTGGTTATATGGAGTTTATTTTTATTAGAATTAACCATATACGCCAATATCTCCCTATTACAAAGGAAGATGTTGTTGTTGCTAGCCCGACTACACGTACATTACAAACCGCATCCATACTAAGTGAGGGTGTACCCTGTAAAAAAGTTGTCCATCCCTCAGTTGCTCCTAGGATGTTTCCACAAAAACCTGAAGGGAGAACACTTCCGTGTGATATGTTGAAATCTCCTGAGCACATCAAGAATGAGTTTCCAGACTTTAAGTTGATATCAGATGAATCAAGCAAGTAGTGGCGGAAAGGGATAAATACTTTAACTGAAAAGGAATTTAGAGAATTAGCCGAGAATTTCCTAGAATGGTGTAAACAACAAACGCAACAAAGAATTTATATCGTATCACACGATGGAACGATTACATCCTATAGACAATTACTTACGAACCAGCCATTGACACGAAATGATTTTCTGAGGGATGGAGGATGGATGTGTGTCACTGGATGATGAGAAACACATTAGCAAATGAAAGAAGAGAGGTTATGGAGATGAATCCTATATTAAAAAGACATCCCAACGGAACTTGAAACAGATCGGTTACAGTTACGCATGCCCTACCCGGGTGATGGGCAAGTTGTAAACGGGGCTATTCGAGCATCGCTGCAAGAATTGCAACCATGGATGGGGTTTGCAAGTCCTATTCCATCGGTGGAGGATACAGAGATAAATAATAGAGAAGCGCATATTAAGTTTTTGAAGCGTGAACATTTGCGATATTTAGTATTTCTAAAAGAAACTGGAGAATTCGTAGCTTCTACAGGTTTTCGTCATATAGACTGGAACGTTCCACTAGAAATAGGCTACTGGATTAATACCCAAATGAGTGGTAATGGCTACGTAACAGAAGCAATTGAAAAGCTAACTGAATTTGCTCTTGATGAACTTTGTTGCAGAAGAGTGGCCATTCTTTGTGACTATGAAAATAAGAAAATTCGAGCTGTTCCTGAAAGGTTAGGCTACACACTAGAAGGAGTATTAAGAAATGATGACCTCTCTGTAGATGGGACAACTTTATCGGATACTTGTGTGTATGCAAAAGTGAAGTAACAAGCGATGGGGAAAGATGTAATGGTAGGTAGAAAAAATAGGTTGCATACAAAAGCCTAACAGGGCGAAGTTTTTACAATGGAACATGAACCACAATGGTTGCGATGGTAACTCTTGTGTGTTTGTTTTTTAGAGAGCAAACGGAATAAATGGCAACAGGTTTTCGCTAACTTTAGTACAATAAAATATCTTTTTAAAGGAAGTGAGTCAGTGAACGACATAAAAGAATTACGAAAGTTAGTAGGAACTAGACCATTACAGCTAGGTGCTGCTGGAGTATTGGTGCTAAATGAGAAGAAAGAAATCTTATTAATGAAGCGAATGGAAGATAAGCACTGGTGTATACCTGGTGGGATTGTTGAAATGGGAGAACGTGTTGAAGAAACGGCCATGAGGGAAGTCTATGAGGAAACGAAACTTCATATTCATGATATGGAATTTTTTAAGGTTTATTCAGGTGAGCAACAACATCATATATACCCAAATGGAGATGAGGTTTACTTTGTTAATGTAGTATTTATTTCCTCTTCTTATACGGGAAGCCCATTGGCTGATGAAGTGGAAAGTGAACAAGTGGGGTTTTTTGATCTTGCTCAACTTCCTGAGCCCATTTTGCCAACAAATAAGGGATTTTTTGAGGATTTACGTCATGCAATATCTAAAGAATAGTTAAACATGGAGGAAGAGAAATGACTGAAAAATTATATATGCTACATGGTTTCATGGGTACAGGTGATCTGCATTTTTCTGATCAAGTAGAATACTTTAACCAAACATATAATGTAGAAGCAATAGATTTACCTGGGCATGGAACAAATGTTCATCACCATCTATCAAATAAAGAGTATTTTGAGTATGTGGTGGAATGGTTTATGGAGTATATCAAAACGCATGGTTCTGGATTTATAATGGGGTTATCATTAGGAGCATCGATTGCCATTCATACTGCTTTACGACAACCAACTTTAGTGAAAGGGATTATTCTAACAGGCTATTCTCCATATATATCGGAGTCACTTGAGGAAGTCATGAATAAACAGTATGAATACTTTATGAATATAAAAGAGCATGACAGGGAAATAGCATCCTATTTTGAGGAAACTCATGGGAATCAGTGGTTTACTACATTAGAACGTGTCTTACATACGATGACCTATCACTATCCATCTGTTACAGAGGAGAAGATAAAATCTTTATCAGTACCAACCTTATTATTAAATGGTAGTAACGAGCAGCATGAAATTTATGCAACTTCCTATATGCATAAGTGCAATCCAGAGATTGAGGTAGGTTTATTACCAGGTGCAGGTCACACTGCAAATATGGATAAGCCTCCGCTATACAATCAAATGGTGAAGGCATTTATTGAGGCTATCTAACTGTGCGTGGTGTATATATTTTAAGTGTTTATAACATGGAGTAATGGAATAAGGGTGGAATGGTTATGAAGGTTGAACTTGAACTTACTAGGGTTAAAGTGAAAGAGGGGAAATCATATAAAGTTGATGAGTGGATGAAACTACTGCACAATCGGATGGATGAAGTTCTTCTTACACTTGGAAATGAAAAAATGTTTGTAGAGACTATTTTTCGCGAGGTGGTGAACGGAGACGAATTCTTGTATTGGTACTCTGTTCAAGGTGAAGGTGGAACTTATGTGGAAGACTCTCACCATGATATTGATCGACTGCATTTAGAGTATTGGGAGGAATGTATAGATTCTAGCTATGAACCTATGGATATGAAGACGGAAGTGGTAATGATTCAGGAGAATATAAGGAACGTTATTAGAGAAGATTCGTAAATCAATATCTACGTCTCTTTTTGAATAGAAACATAGAGGTTGTGGAGGAATTTTGATGAGAATATGATGTATGCCATGGATCACAAAAAGTCCATTTTGACGCATATGGTAGAGATTAAGAACCAATTGGATAGAGGAGAACTATCAGAGCCAGATTTGGTAAATAGGGAAGACACGTTGGTTATCTTTACCCATTCCTCAATGATTGAAGGCAGGGTGATTCTTTTCCAAAACAATGAAACGAATACTTTTTTGGAATATGGATTAGAAGCCTTGGAAGAAGAAATAGAACAGCTCCCTGATGACATGAATGCTTTAAATATAGCAGCTCCTATTCATATAATAGATGCTCAAATAACACCACTTTCAAACCCGGAAATACTGACGGTACTAAGTGAGATGGTGTTGTATTCAGATTAAGTGGTTGGTATGGGGATGAATAAATAGAAGAGGTAACTCTGTTTAACTGAGTGTGCTGAATACCATTCAAATTGATTTTTATATATCTAGTCATATGATAATCTATATTTACTAGAATATTTATTTGAAAGGGTCTACACCTTGAGAATACTGTCAAATCTATTAGCATTACTCTTATTTATTGTAGGAGCTGTCGTTATTTTTATGGTCTTGCTCCCTGAAATAGATACGAACTCATCATCATCATTTACTATTATTAATGATGAAGAAGAGGTGAAGGAAGATGTTCCTCTACCTACAAAGCTTCATCCTGAAGTAGAGAAGGCAAAAGAAAAATTAAAACAATTAGCTGAAGAACAAGGAATCGATATTGTCATTACAGACGGAATTCGAACAAAAAAAGAGCAAAACAAACTTTATGCCCAAGGACGTTCTGACAAAGGAGACATTGTCACTCATGCACGTGGAGGAGAATCCTATCACAACTATGGATTGGCAATTGACTATGCCTTAAAGCTGGATAATGGGGAAGTGATCTGGGACATTGAACATGATGGGAACGGCAATGGAAAAGCTGATTGGATGGAAGTAGCTCGTATAGCAAAGGATTTAGGATTTGAATGGGGTGGAGATTGGCCTTCATTTAAGGACTATCCCCATTTACAAATGGACTTTGGATTGTCTATACGAGAGCTAAGAAGAGGAGAAAGACCAAGTGAACAAACTTACGCCGATGAACAGGCAGAAGATATGGGATAAAGAATTAGTTCACTTTGTATTAAGAAGTTTTTATCATACAGGGCTCATCCTAAAGGGTGAGTCCTATTTTTTTAAAAAAGTATCTACGTCCTCGTGGGCAGCAGTTTGTACGTCACTAACCGCGTAGCTATGCAAAATATAAAGAAGGAAAAAACATATGGTTAAAACAATAATGCGAATGAAGGTGAAAACATTCAAATTCGTGAACCCCAAAGTAATGACATAATTGCCCAGTTAAATAAGTCTGTTCATCATTTCAAAACATGTTTCTTTTGTTGAGTTGGATTATTGGTGTGATAATAAAGAAGCGAAACAGTTCTATGAACGGCAAGGGTATCACGTATATCGTGAAGTTGCACACAAAAACATATATGTGTGGGGTCATCCTTATAATAGGGTGATTTTTTTGTATTTTATTAGTACACCTAAGCATAGCCATTTTTAAGGGTTGGTTAATTGCTACGACTTTTTTATACCTTTACGTCATTCTTTTGTTCTGGTATATTTTGGTTTATATTTCTGAACTTAAAATAAGAGGTGAAACGTTATGAGAATTAACTTTTTACTACCAGGGATTTTGATTACATTGGTATGGATTTTAGTGAAGCTCATTCAATTTTTTAGAAAAAGTAGAGAGATCAGCTACAAAGATGCATGTGTAGATACGTTGTTTTTTGCAAGTATCTTGTTCATTATATCTAAAACAATGTTCCCTTTAGATATTGGAAGTATGACCAGCATCTCTCCCTCTCCCAATATTAATCTAGTTCCTTTTGCCACCATCCAACAGCAATTATCTCATTCCTATTACCTTGTGCCATTACGAAATATTGGTGGCAATATACTATTATTTATTCCATTAGGTTTCATTGTTTCATTAAAATACCAGTGGTTATCCTCCTTAGGTAAGGTAATTCTTTTCGGAGTAGGTTTATCTCTTATAATCGAGACGATTCAGATACCTCTTAATATGCGTTCTTTCGATGTTGATGATCTTTTATTAAATGGAGTGGGAACGATTGTTGGATATGGACTACAAAAACTATTCAGAGTCGAGAAATTCTATTACCGTACTCTATCTAACTAAAAATGTACTAATCTATCCTGAGAATGAGGGGGAATATATCATGAAATTTGTACTTATCTTTGGTCCTCAGGCAGTAGATGTCAGTTGGACAAGAATTAGAAAAATTAACGGATCTTAAATTGTTTCATAATCATATGACGATTGATTTGCTTCATTCCTTTTTCGGGTTTGAAGAAGAGACATGGAGACTTTCTGACTTGTTCCGCCGAGAAATTTTTACGTCCGTAGCAAACAGTGATATATATGGGCTAATCTTCACGTATGTTTGGGCATTCGATCAACAAGCTGATTGGGATTTTGTAACGAGTGTCAATGAAACGTTTGAGTTAAGAGGTGGAACGGTGTACTTTGTTGAATTAGAAGCGGAGCTAGATGAACGGTTAATCCGTAACAAGCACCCACATCGCCTGGAACATAAACCGACGAAACGAAATATTGAACAATCAGAGTATAATTTAAAAACAACTATGCAAGAACACCGGCTGAATTCTAATCCTGATGAAATCAAAAAGGAACAATATGTAAGGATAGACAATACCAACCTATCTTCAAATGAAGTAGCTAAAAAGATACAAGATACTTTTCAGTTATAAGATATTTAATGTAGGAGGTATATAAATTGATATAGGTGCATTGGATTTCTATTTAAAAGCCATTCCATGGCAAATCCCTGACTTTTTAGTTTAGAACTATAAGGATGAATTATATGCTATACATAAAACGATTTTGTCAGAAGGATATGTTGATGTGAATCAATATCGGTTTGTGATTAAAGCAACAGTAGAATCATGATAAGTGGTGAGAGGTTAGGCTTATATGGGTTATCTTTTTAACGATAGGGGACTAGGTACTGATGTACTTTGATTCTTTGAAAAAGTTACAAATTGGGAATGAGAAACAAAAGAAAGCTTATGAAGCAATTCGTAAGTTGGGGATAGTCCGTGATTTGTCTGCTTTTCATCCAATTATTTGTGGAACGATTCCAATCGGGATTGATGTAGAAGCTTCTGACCTTGATATTGTTTGTGAAGTTGAGGATTTTGATCTTTTTGAACAAATGGTTGTACATCTCTATAAGAAGAGGAAGGGTTTTAGAGTCAAGCGACTTACTGTAAAGGGGATTGATTCCGTTAAAGTGAACTTCTTTTGGGAAGGCTTGGAGTTTGAATTATTTGGTCAATCTGTCCCCTCATACCTCCAGCCTGCCTTTCAACATATGGTCATTGAACACTATATTATGGGGAAAACCCCTCATATTCGTGCACAAGTGATCAATCTGAAAACCAAGGGATACAAAACGGAGCCAGCTTTTTGTAAGGTATTAGAGCTGGAAGGGGACCCATATGAAGCATTGCTCCAATATGGAAAGAAAGAAGGTATAGTGTAGGATATAGTAGTTATCTTATTTCAGTGGTAGGGGTGCAAAGGAGATGAAATTAACTCAAGATACACGTTATGTGAAGACATTAAATCTTAAACATGAAAAGATTATGTCGTTTCATCATTTTCCATTAAATCTTCCTGTTACTCAAAAGTTTTAAGAAGTGGTATTTCACCCGAATGTTACATATATCATTGGTGAAAATGGGATGGGAAAATCTACGCTATTAGAAGGTATTGCAATTCTGCTAGGTTTTAATCCTGAAGGAGGGACTAGGAACTTCCATTTTTCTAATTATGATTCTCATTCAGATTTAGATAGGCGAATGCCAGGGCTGTTTCGTATCCTATTCCTGAACTTGCTCCAGTAATGACCGTGTACTTCATGTGAATTCCTCCAAATGATTTATTGTATGTTACGCTTAAATCATAAAGGTTAAAGTTTACTTTAAGGCAAATTTTTTGTTCTTAATATGTAATTGGATATGTTAACTGACAAAAATGCTAGTCGAAACTAATAGTACAAAACGAGGGGAGATAAGATGTATAGTATCAGTGAAGTAGCTGAACAACTGGATATAAAGCCACACACATTACGGTATTATGAAAGAGAAGGAATTATCGAACCGGATCGAAACAAAAATGGAATTCGCTATTTTACGGAAGCCCATGTCAATTGGCTTAACTTTGTAAAAAAACTTCGTGAAACTCAAATGCCCATTACTCAAATAAAGGAATATGCTACTTTATATTTAGAAGGAGAACATACTTCCTTACAACGTCTTCAATTATTAGAGAACCATCAACGTTCCATTCAAGAACAAATTCATAATCTGAAAACGACAGATGAAATGCTAGAACGGAAAATTTCCTTATATAAAGAGCATTTGCGCACAAAGGAACCAAAATGATTCTAGTTGTCATAACATACATGATAGATTTTTAGAAAGTAACCTCATAATGCTTCATACATGTAAATGAAGACCTAAGACTAAAACGAGTATTCCAGTTAACCGGGGATATTCGTTTTTTTATACAGAATTTGTATATAGTCATAAGTAAATACTTGAATTTTCAGAATAATAAACGTACAATAAACGTAACATACTAACTGGTTAGTATGTGAGTGAATAAAGGGGGAACTTTATGCATTTCGATTACTCCGACAAAGTCAATGCCTACATAAACCAAATACGAGCTTTTATGAATGAATACGTGTATCCAAATGAGAGTGTTTATGAACAACAGTTGCAGGAGCAAGAGACACGTTTCTCTGACGTCCCTCCGATTATAGAAGAGTTGAAAAGGAAAGCTAAAGCGGAAGGACTTTGGAATTTATTCTTACCCAATAGTACATATGGCGCAGGGTTAACGAATCTAGAATATGCTCCTCTTTGTGAAGAAATGGGACGAAGTTTGATAGGACCAGAAGTATTTAATTGTAATGCTCCAGATACAGGAAATATGGAAGTACTTGAACGCTATGGAACAGAAGAGCAAAAGAAGCAATGGCTTGAACCGCTTTTAGAAGGAGATATACGTTCCTGCTTTTCGATGACAGAGCCGGATGTTGCTTCTTCTGATGCGACCAATATTGAGGCGCGGATTGAACGTGATGGGGATGATTATATTCTTAATGGTCGTAAATGGTGGTCATCAGGGGCAGGAGATCCTAGATGCAAGGTGGCCATTTTCATGGGAAAGACAGATCCAGAAGCACCTCGCCATAAACAACAATCTATGATTCTAGTACCACTTGATACACCTGGAGTGAATATCAACCGAATGTTGCCGGTTTATGGATATGACCATGCTCCTCATGGGCACGCAGAAATTGATTTTGAGAACGTGCGTGTACCAGCAAACAATATCATTTTAGGAGAGGGAAGAGGATTTGAAATTGCTCAAGGGCGACTTGGTCCGGGGAGAATACATCATTGCATGAGATTGATTGGTGCTGCAGAGAGAGCACTTGATGATTTATGTAAGCGCGTACAAAATCGAGTAGCCTTTCACCAGCCGTTATCAGAACAAGGAGTGGTGAGGGAGTGGATTGCTGATTCCCGTATAGAAATAGAGCAAGCAAGGCTATTAACGCTTAAAGCTGCCTACATGATGGACACTGTCGGAAATAAGCAGGCAAAATCTGAAATTGCCATGATTAAAGTAGTAGCACCAAATATTGCTTTGAACGTCATCGACCGTGCTATTCAAGCTCATGGTGCAGCTGGTGTAAGTGAGGATTTTACATTAGCAGCCCAATGGGCAAACTCAAGAACGCTGCGGTTAGCGGATGGTCCTGATGAGGTTCATAGACGACAAGTGGCCAAGTTAGAATTAGCGAAACATCAAAAGGAGGGAATTCGGAAATGAGCGTGAAACAGTTATTCGATTTAACTGGGAAAACAGCGATTGTAACTGGTGGTGGAAGAGGACTAGGCGAACAAATCTCAGAAGGCTTTGCGGAAGCCGGAGCAAATCTTGTCCTATGTTCCAGAAAAAAAGATGCTTGTGAAGCAGTAGCTTTGCGCCTAAAGGAAGAGTATAAGGTGGAAACATTAGCTTTAGAATGTGATGTGACCAATCCT
This sequence comes from Pontibacillus yanchengensis, assembly GCF_009856295.1. Lineage (NCBI taxonomy): Bacteria > Bacillati > Bacillota > Bacilli > Caryophanales > Bacillaceae > Pontibacillus > Pontibacillus yanchengensis. Next base: position 85,041 of record NZ_WMEU01000006.1, read on the forward strand.
GAAGATATAAACCAAGTTGTAACCAAAGCTAGAGAGATGTTTGGATCCATTGATATCTTAGTTAATAATAGTGGTGCTACGTGGGGAGCTCCTTCCTTGGAAATGCCATTAGAAGCATGGCAAAAAGTAATGAACGTTAATACGACAGGTACGTTTTTAATGGCCCAAGCTGTTGGGAAGGAAATGGTTGAGCAAAAATCGGGTAAGATTATCAATATTTCTTCCGTAGCTGGATTAGGTGGAGTAGATCCACGCTTTATGGATACGGTTGGCTACAATGCCAGTAAGGGTGCACTCATTACGTTAACCAAAGATTTAGCGGTTAAGTGGGGGCCATATGGTGTGAACGTGAACGCCATTGCACCAGGTTTTTTCCCAACTAAAATGTCTAAAGGTGTTCTGGAGCAAGGAGGAGATTATATTCTAGACAGAACGCCATTAAATCGATTTGGAAGGGAAGAAGATCTAAAAGGAGCAGCATTATTCTTGGCATCGAAAGCGTCGGATTATGTTACAGGAGATATACTCACGGTGGATGGTGGCATGCACGCACACGCTTAATACAACAAACGAGAGGGATTTTCGCCATGAGAGAAAAAATCATCAATACAAGCATTGCACTTTTTGGAGAGCGAGGATTTCGAGAAACATCGATACAAGATATTACGAACGCATTAGGGGTGACGAAAGGGACCTATTACTACTATTTTACAAACAAAGTAGATGTGCTGATGCATATTCACTTGAGATTTATTGATGGCTTATTAGAGCAGCAAGCAACAATCCTGAATGATTCAACAACATCCAATCAGGAAAAGCTCTATGACATCGTCGGTATGATCATTCGTAATATAAAATCCGGCGCTCAAAGTGCTCGGGTGTTTTTTCGAGAGATGCGCCACTTAAGTGATGATCATCTAGCAAAGGTCTTACCAAAACGCGACAAGTTTCAACGGAATGTTCAAGATGTTATAGAACAAGGAATGGAAAAAGGGGAATTTCGTAAAGATTTAAGGCCAGATATGCTTTCATTTGCTGTTTTAGGCGTAGCTAATTGGAGTTACTTTTGGTATGAGCCTGATGGTGAAGTCACGGAGGAAGAATTAACGGATATTTATATGGCGATGATTTTTGAAGGAATCAAAATGTGAGATAAAAAGGAGGAGTAAACAGGTGAGTACTATACGAAATGTAGCTGTTGTTGGGGCGGGTAGTATGGGGCATCAAATTGCAATGCTAAGTGCTTTGGGCGGATATCAAACGTACCTTCAAGATATCAATGAAGCATCGTTAGAGAAGGCAAAAGAAACATTAGAAGGAATCATGAACAAGTGGGTGACAAAAGGGAAGATCTCCGAGGAAGAGAAGGATGCAGCTTTTAGTCGTTTATCCTTCACACCTAGCTTAGAAGAGGCAGGTAATCAAGCTGATTTTGTCATTGAAGCGGTGGTGGAGAAGCTTGCCGTGAAACGAGAAGTGTTTGCCAAACTTGATGAGATTACGCCTAGTCATGCCATTTTAGCTACCAATAGCTCAACGATTGTAAGTTCACTGATTGCGGATGTAACAAACCGTCCAGAAAAAATATGTAATATGCATTTCTTCTTTCCACCACTTGTGATGGATTGTATTGAAGTTGTAAAAGGTGATCATACCTCAGAAGAGGCCGCATCTATTGCGATGGAAGTAAGCGAGCAAATGAATCGTACTGCTGTTCAATTGAATAAGGAGATATCTGGCTTTATAGCGAATCGATTATTATTTGCCATACAAAGAGAAGCAATTAGTTTATATGAGAACGGCTATGCTAATTTTGAAGATATCGATGTAATAACTAAGAAAGCATTAGGACATCCGCTAGGACCATTTGAGTTAATGGACTTATCAGGCATTGATGTTTGTTGTTATGTTATGCAACAACATTATGAAGAAACCGGGAACGTGGAAGATAAGCCTTCTACTACGATGATGGAAAAGATGGAAGCAGGAGAGCTTGGGAGTAAGACAGGAAAAGGTTTTTATCAGTATGATGAATCTGGAAAAATCCATTCATAGTGAGGTGATAGTGTATGCATAAGCATGAAGTGGTGGTTCGTTTTTGTGAAACGGATATGTTAGGTCACGTGAATAATAAAAACTACTTTGTCTATTTGGAAGATGCACGGATTCAGTTCTTTTATGATGCTGCCGTGATTGGGGAGAAGTGGAATTACGTCTTAGCTTCTACAAAATGTGACTTTGTGAGTCAGGCATTTTTTCATCAAACGCTTATTATTGAAAGCATGATCTCCCGTATTGGGAATAGTAGTTTCCAATTAGACCAAAACATATTAGATAAAGACACAGGAAACCTCATTGCTAAAGGGGAGTCTACCATTGTTTGCTTTAATTTTGATAAGCAAGCAAGTGAAAAACTATCGGATGAAGTTCGTGCGAATCTAGAAAACTATTTAATGAATGTGTAGAGGAGTGATGATAAGCAATGCAGGACACTATACCTGTGAGACAAGGGGAAGAAGTCGATAAAAACATACTTGAGAAGTTCATAAAAGAACAATTACCATTTCTTGATTCCTCGCCACTCGAAGTTCGTCAGTTCGGCACAGGGCATTCTAACTTAACGTATGAACTGAAGATTGGTGATTGGGAAGGGGTGCTGAGAAGACCGCCATTAGGGCCAGTAGCACCTAAAGCGCATGATATGGAACGTGAATACCGTATTTTGAAAGCGCTTTATGATAAATTTGATGTTGCACCTAAGCCTATATTACTTGGGGATGATTCCATTCTAGGTGCCCCTTTTTTTATTATGGAACGTCGACATGGCGTTGTGTTGGATACCGAATGGCCTGAAGATGTAAAGGATAAAGCTTCACTAGGCAAGTCGGTTTCTGAAACGATGGTTGATCAGCTTGTGAAGCTTCACTCTATTGATTATAGTGGCACAGCTCTTGAGGAAATGGGCAAGCCTGATGGATTTATGGAACGTCAGGTACACGGCTGGATAAAGAGATTCGACAGAGCTTTAACAGATGATGTGAAGAATGGAAATCGAGTGAAACAATGGCTAATGAAGCATATTCCCAGCTCAACAGATGCGACGGTTATTCACTACGACTATAAATTAAATAATGCGATGTTTGCAGAAGATGATTATTCCAAAATGGTTGGTTTATTTGATTGGGAAATGACAACGATAGGAGATCCGATGGCAGATCTCGCGGTTGCCATGACCTATTGGATAGAAGCTGATGATCCAGAAGAATTAAAACGTGGACTTGGGAAGCCACCTTTAACAGTAGAGGATGGATTTTATTCTCGTGAGGAGTTTATACAACGATATGCCGAGAAATCAGGACGAGATGTTCAACATATGGACTTCTATTTAACCTTTGCTTACTTTAAGTTAGCTGGGATTGTCCAGCAAATCTACTATCGTTACAAAAATGGACAAACGAATGATCAACGGTTTGCTTATATGAACCATTTCGTCAACCATTTGCTAGATGCTGCTGAGCAGACTGCGAGGATCTAGTGTGAGTAAAATCCAAGTTGTATTCAAAAAAGAAGATATAGAGCCAACCAAGTGGACGAATCATTCGGTTGCTGTCATTTTCGATGTTCTTTTAGCCACTTCTACGATTACTTCTGTTTTAGCAAATGGAGCAAAGGATGTCCTCCCTGTAGTGAATGAAGCAGAGGCGAAGAGGAAAGCTGCGGATCAAGTTGACGCTACCTATCTATTATCAGGTGAGTATAACGGAGTTACCATTCGGGATTTTCATCACCCTAATCCGCTATGGCTAAAAAAACATGTTTACAATCGACGCCTCATTCTTTCTACTACAAACGGAACGGTTGCCATTAAAAAATCAGAGCAAGCTTCTTCAATTTATATGGCATCCTTACTTAATGTTCAAGCAGTAGCGGAATGGCTCACTAAAAAACACAGTCACCACACCATTACGTTGGTTTGTGCAGGATCTGGAGGCTCCTTTTGTTTAGAAGACTTTTACGGTGCTGGTGCACTAGTGAGTAAATTGGTAGGTAAAGGTTCATGGGAGATGTCTGATTCAGCAAAGGCCGCATTGTTATTCTATGAACAGTACATAGATTCAGCGTTTTCCTTGTTTCAACAATCAAAAGTAGGTGAAATGCTGCTGAACTATGGATTGGAAAAGGATTTACATTATGTCGCTAGAGAGAATGTGTATGAGACTGTTCCGCTCTATTCTTCTCGAGAAGGACTAATAAAGGAGGTTAACAGCTATGCATCCAGTGGACAGGAAGATTAGTGGTGCACAGTTTCTATTATCCAGTGTGGAGATAGAAGATGTATTTACACCAGAAGAACTTTCCGATGAACATCGTATGATTCAAAATACAGCACTTCAGTTTATTGAAAAAGAAGTACATGCAAAGCGAAATCAAATCGAAAATCAGGATTTTGAATTAGTAGCTTCCTTAATGCGTGAAGCAGGGGGTATTGGTTTACTTGGTCATAGTATTCCCGAACGTTTTGGAGGCCTAGGACTAGATAAAGTAAGTAAAGGGATTGTTGGAGAAGCGCTAGGAAGTGGAAGTGGCTATTCGGTTGCCCATAGTAATCATACTTGTATTGCTACGCTACCTATTACGTACTTTGGGACAAAGGAGCAGAAAGAAAAGTACCTCCCTAAGCTTGCATCTGGTGAATACCTCGGAGCCTATTGCCTTACCGAGCCAGAAGCTGGTTCTGATGCCTTATCTGCTAAAACGACAGCAGTGTTAAACGAAGAAGGCACGCACTATCTATTAAATGGTACAAAAATTTATATTACAAATGCCAGTTTTGCTGATACGTTTATTGTTTACGCCAAGGTCGATGGAGAGCATTTTTCCTCTTTTATTGTAGAGAAGGATTTTCCTGGCCTTACTATTGGCCCAGAGGAACAAAAAATGGGAATTAAAGGGTCATCTACTTGCTCCGTCATTATGGAAGATTGTAAGGTACCTAGAGAAAATCTTCTAGGCGAAGTCGGGAAGGGGCATCTTATTGCACTTAATGTTTTGAATCTTGGACGATTTAACTTAGGATTTGCGACTACTGGAGCTGCCAAGGAAGTGATGAATCTTACCTTAAGACAAATTACAGAGCGTAAACAGTTTGGAAGGAGTATAGCAGATTTTCCAGCAAGTAAGGAAAAGGTAGCGGTCATGGCTAGCAAGTTGTTTGCTGCTGAATCTGTAATGTATAGAACGGCAGGATTGGTTGAATCAGCTCTAGAAGATATGTATGACTCTGAAGATCATAAACAAGTTGCCAAAGCAATGAATGAACACTCACTCGAATCTGCAATCTGTAAAGTGATTGGTTCCGAGACGTTGGATGAACTCGTTGATGAAGGCGTTCAACTTCATGGGGGAGCAGGTTTTATAAAGGAATATCCAATCGAGCAAGCTTATCGAGATGCTAGAATCAATCGTATTTTTGAAGGAACCAATGAGATTAATCGCTTATTAATTCCTGGAGGTTTTTTTAAGAAGATAGCCAAAGAGAACGTAGATATACAGTCAATCATAGAAGAAGCTCAGTATGCCTTACAACTTGATGATTCACTGGAAGGTGCTACCTCAATAGATCAACTTAACCATGCTGTGAAAACATTTCGTCGTATGTTCCTAGTGTGTGCTGGAGCTGCCTATGAAACGTATGGAGAGCATATCAAAGAAGAACAAGAAACACTTATGAAACTTGCTGATATAGCAATTTCTTTATATGCCGCTGAATCAGTTGTAGCACGAGCCCAAAAGGCATTGGAAAATCGTGATTCAAAAGTGGACTTAAAAGTAAATTTAGCTACGACGTTTGTAGAAGAGTGCATTTGGACAGTCGATCGTTGTGCCAAGCAGTTAGGTTCAAGCTTATTAAAAGGAAATATTCGTTCGCAGTTTTTAACAATGGTATCGAATAAGCTTACATCATATATAACAGAAAACCGTAATGAACGTAATCGTTGGATAGCTGATCAAATGTATGAATCAGCAAAATTTATACGTTAGGGAGGAAATAAGAATGATAGAGGGAAATGAACATTTACACATAAACGTGGAAGGTCCGATTTTATCTTGTACGCTTAACAGACCAGATCGGTTAAATGCGTTTAGTGAAGAAATGATTACGGGGTTAAAGCGGGCCGTGGAAGAGGCTGATCATAATGAAGCAATTAAAGTTATTACAATATCTGGTGCAGGGCGTTCGTTTTCAGCTGGTGGAGATGTAAAAGAAATGGGAAACGCGACTGCCAATCACATTTATGATCATGTTGGTGAGCTAAATGAACTTGTCATGGCTATGAGGAATTGTTCTAAACCTATTGTTGCTATAGTTCATGGGTTTGCGGCTGGTGCTGGCTGGAATGTTGCCCTGGCATGTGATCAAATCCTAGCTGCAGAAGAAAGTCAGTTTGTTCTAAGCTTTGCTCAAGTAGGTTTGGTTGCTGATGGTGGCGGGAGCTATTTTCTAACGAAGAAACTTGGTCCCTATAAAACAAAAGAGCTTCTATTTAATGCTGAACCGATTACGGCTAACTATGCAAATGAATTAGGATTAGTGAATCGCTTGTACCCACAAAATGAACTGGAGGATCAGGCGAGGGCTTACGTTCAAAAACTTGCAATGGGACCTGGAAGAGCGTTCGAAATGATGAAGAAATTAGTCAATCAGGCAGAAACCTCTGACTTGGCTAGTGTTTTGGAGCAAGAACGGATAGCCCAAACGTTTATGATTAGTACCGAAGACCATCAAGAAGGTGTGCAAGCTTTTACCAATAAACGAAAACCAACCTTTACAGGAAAATAAGGAGGAAAAAAATGAAGGCTATTCAATTTGAAGATTATGGCGGTCCTGACGTACTAGAAATGAAGGAGATTACAAAACCTCAACCAGGAGAGGGAGAGGTGGTATTAAAAGTGGAAGCCATTGGTGTGAACTATGCGGATACAGCAAGGCGTGAGGGAGCGTATGTTGTACCTACTCCTTTACCATTTATACCAGGAGCAGAAGTTGCCGGAGTGGTAGAGGAAGTTGGAGAAAATGTTACAACTGTAAATAAAGGCGATCGTGTTGTGACACTCATAGAGAAAGGCGGTTACGCAGAATATGCTACAGCGAACGCTCAAACATTAATACCCATTCCAGAAGGTGTAACTTCTGAGACAGCTGTAGCGCTCCCGTTACAAGGGCTTACTGCTTATCATATCATCACAACCATGGGGCGTTTAGAAAAAGGAGAAACCATCCTAGTCCATGCCGGAGCTGGAGGAGTTGGCTCACTAGCTATTCAACTCGCCAATCACTTTGGAGCTGGGATGGTTATTGCTACAGCGAGTACAGAAGAAAAATTACAATTAGCCAAAGACTTAGGAGCGGATGCCGTCATAAATTATACGGAGTCTAATTGGCGAGAACAAGTTCTTGAGGCTACAGGTGGCAAAGGTGTAGACGTAGCTCTAGAAATGGCAGGTGGAGATGTGTTTCATGAAACCGTAAAATGTATGAGATCTTTTGGTCGTGTAGTCGTGTACGGGGTTGCGAGTGGGGAACCAGCACTAATGTATCCATCTGGTTTGATGAACCGTAACTTATCTGTGATTGGGTTTTTCCTTCCGCAGATTATGAAACGAAGAGAATTACTGATGAGTAGTATGAAGGAATTATTAATGCTAACACAATCCGGGGATCTAAAACTAACCATTGGAGGAGTTTATCCTCTCTCAGAAGCTGCTAATGTGCATGAATTGATGCAAGGAAGAAAGACGAAAGGCAAGCTTGTACTTGTACCATAGGAAACATTTTAAAAGAGCAATAGATTTCCCATAAAGAGAATGTTTCCTTTTATAAAGATGAATCGAAGTAAGATTTGAATATTGTATTGTTAAGTTAAAAAAGGTGGCCTATTAGTGATCTCTAGTAGGTCACCCTTTTTTGTTGTCTAGCGTACTATAAACGGGTTAAGTTTTTGGATAACTTTGATAAAGTGATGTGGCCACGTCCAGCTCCAGCGGCCAGCGACTAGCAAACTTCCTGCACCTCCTTACGATAAGTCAACATCGAACCGCTACAGCTCTTCGTGTTTCCTTTATCTCATACGGAATCAGGTGAAGTTCGATTAAAATCGCTACGTCACGTAGCAACTCGAACCAACCCGTCGTGTGGGCCGCAGCATATACGTCGCTAAGCGGGCACTTGCGCTTTTCTTGCAGGATTACCCAATCAATTTACTACAAGGTGTTTATATGGTAAATTGTGGTTATATTTTTACGGTACTATCACTCGTTATGGTAAGGAGAGGTTTCGTGTCTGATAAAGATCATAAGGATGAGAAGAGTTTGAAAGAATCATTTTTTGGATGTCTAGCAGATGGATGTACGGTAGTTAGTTGCTTAAGTATTCTTTTACTAATCATGACTATTTTAAGTGTGCCAACCATCTTGTTAGTATTTTAATTGGATGGAGGTGTTGCTAGCAAATTTCGAAAAAAAATAAATGACAAGATCGTAACCTTTCAAAATAGATATGGCATCAAAAGTTGTAACAAGCTGTACCTTAGTATGTTTGAACAACATAATTCTATTGGTGGTTCAGGTACCGATTGGTTTCTCTTTTATGTAAAAGTCTTTTTCTTATCTACTTAGAAATTGTAGTGTGTTTTCAACAAAAGAATGATAGTACGGTAGAAAAAGGTCGCCATAAGTGACTTATGATCAATAAAGGGATGATGAAGCTTGCAAGAACTTAACTGGATTGCATTTATATTTATTGGTTTAATCGTTTACACAGTCATCTTACTTTACATATATGAATCTGCTCCATCGTAAATCAACTAAACTCTAATGTAGTAATAGGACTTCTTGTTGCTATTCTTTATAAGCTGAATAACAATTAGCCTGCATTTTACATGTTTGTGCCAGCTATGTAGTTATGTAATGTAACGCTTACATGTAAGCCTGAATGTAGTATAGAAATGAGAGTGAAACGAATCCATCTTCCATACGTATAAAAAGGTGTTGAAATTTTAGGTGAGCAGCATAAGGGGGAAGATTAGTGATTCACAATAAACAAATGTTTTTCATCGGTATGTTCTTTATTGGTGTACTTTCTTTTTTTACAGGAGAACTAGTTACATTTGTAATGTTATTTTTGATCTTAATTAGTCTTGATCGCCTGAATCAAACGATTGAAAGGTTTTATCATGATTGGAAAGAGAATAAGAATCCACCTTCCTAGCTCACCTTTGTTTCCATTTCATGATAATAGTTGTTACACTATGAAAGCATCTATTAAGCATCAGAAAGGAAGAAAACTGTTGGAAGAAGAAATGGAGAGTTTACCGCTACCTAAGGAAGCTACATCATACTTTCGTATTACATATTTATCTGAGTTACTTATTAACCTTATCCTATCAACAGGAGTAGCCGTAGCATTATATTTTTCAGCTCTGTCCATTGGGTATGCCATTCCGTTGTTTGTGATTACGATTCTATGGATTATATATCGATGGAGCTGGTATGCAGAACAGAGAAGAAAGAATGTGTGGTATCAAATTTATGAAGACCGGATTGTCCTCCATAATGGGGTTTGGGCCAAGAATTTAGTTACGATACCAATGTTCCGTGTACAGCACGTTTCTATTAGACGGGGGCCTCTACTACGTCATTATAAATTATCTACTGTAACGTTTTATACAGCCGGTAGTGCGTATGATATATCTGGTATGCAGGTAGATAAGGCTCAGGAAGTGAAGGATGTCGTCATTTCCTTAGCGAAGGCGAGGGAAGAATATTGAATCGTCAACACCCCTTCGCAATGGTGCAATATATGTTTACTTTCATAAAAGGATTTATATTTTGGTTAATTGTCATATCCTTTTCAGAGATTCGTAAAGGCCAATATCTTTTCCCTTCGTTGTACTTAATAGGAATGATGTTGATTGGGTTTGTCATTGGTTTACTACGCTGGCTTAATACGAGCTATGATTTGGATGAAGAACATTTTCATTTGAAAAAAGGAATCATTTCTAAGACGCATGAAACGTACCCTCATATAAAAATATCTGGAATTCATTATCAATCCAACCGCTTGTTGGAATCCCTTGGGTTAACTAGTATTTCAATCGAAACGGCTGGTAAAGCGACAGGGGCTAGTGCAACTCTATTTCTAAAAAAAGAAGAAGCCTATAAGCTTGAGCAAAATATCATTTATTATGCCCAAGAGTCAGGGAATGAAGAGTTGACAGCCAATGATGAAGAGAGTACTGAGGATAAAAAGAGAAATGATTTCGTTCTTCCTTGGAAATATCTTATTATCATGAGTGCTACTTCTAATTCCTTTTATATTGGTTTTGCAATTATAATATCGTCCCTCAACCAAGTATATGATGTATTATCCTCCATGTTCGAGAATTCCTTCTTGTTTTCAAAGGTTGAGGAGTTTTCGTTATCAGGCCTGTTTCTAAGTAATCCGGCGTTATTTTTTACGATGATCCTTATTTCAGCACTTGGTTCATGGGCAATCGGAATCATTATTCTGAGTCTTCGTTATGCGAATTTTACAGTACGAAGAGAACAAAACACGATACATATTTCCTATGGTCTTTGGACAATGAAGAATATTTCATTGGAGGTCGATCGAATTCAGGCTATTCGTGTGCAAGAGGGAGTCGTCCGCAGGTGGATTGGATTTAATTCAGTTGCGTTCGACAGTATAGGTTTTGATGCTACAGGGGAAGCGGAAGAAGCGGTTCTCCTACCTTTAGTAAAGCGAAATCAAACATGGTCTCTTATCAATAAAATAGTACCTGAATTTTATGTAGAGCCTAATCTAACGTATTCACCAGTTCGTGCCCGGATACGCTTCTATCTAAGAGGAGCAATATTCCCACTACTGGTTATAGTTGGAGCTGGATTTATTTGGTCAATGTTGTGGTGGTTAGGTGTCATTGCACCGTTGTTAGTCTATCTATCGGAATTGCGCTATCGAGACAACGGGATTCAGACTGTTTCCAATAAAGTCATTACGTCTAGTAGGCTCATACAAAAAGAAACAGTTGTTATCCCATGGCAAGGACTGCAGTCTGTTATGAGGAGAGAGAGCTTTTTCCAGCGGCGCCGCTCACTTGCTACATTTGAGTTAGCTGTTGCAACCGATCAGACGACGTTATTATATAAAGCTGCGGAGCTAGATACAAATCTATATCCTTCAATCATAGAGTTTTTACAACAAGAGGATTCTAGAAAATGAGGAGGATATGTGTATATGGAACATGCACCTTCTCTTAAAATTCATATTATTGGATCGGTTGGGAGCGGAAAAACAACCTTAGCCAGAAAGCTATCCAAAAAATATTCGATACCACATTATGAACTCGATAATGTGGTTTGGGAAAGACGAGATTCTGGAGATGACAGAAGAAGAACGGAGCAGGAACGAGATCACTATTTGAATAACCTGACTCAATCAAACGCTTGGGTTATAGAAGGGGTCCATTATGAATGGGTCTCTTCTAGTTTAAAAGCTGCGGATTACATTATTTTTTTAGATGTCGAATATAAAACAAGGCTACATAGAATTATTAGAAGGTTTGTCCTACAAAAAATTGGAATTGAAAGAGCTAATTATAAACCAAACCTTCATATTTTCAAGAAAATGTTCAAATGGAATGCCGATTTTGAAACACGTATGAAACCTGCCATGGAAGAAATGCTACACATTCATCAGGATAAGGTCATAAGGGTCGGCAATGGGAAAGATATATAGAACCAACTAAAATCATTACAAGAATAGGGTTGAGTACATGGTTAAGGCTGTATTATTTGATCTAGACGGCACACTCTTAAATCGGGATGCTTCCGTAAAAGCCTTTATACATAACCAATATGAACGGTTTCAAGCCTGCCTTAGTCGTATTCCAAAGCAAGAATACGCCAACCTCTTTATTCGTTTAGATGACAGAGGGTATGTTTGGAAAGATAAAGTATACCAACAAATAGTAGAAAAGTACTCATTAGCGGGTATTACTTGGGAAGCGCTTCTTACGGATTATATTAATCATTTTTGTGAGGATTGTGTTCCTTTTCCAAACCTAGTTCCCATGCTGGAAGAATTAAGGGGAAGAGGTTACAGATTAGGTATCATTTCGAATGGAAAAGGTGCGTTTCAATACAATAATATAAAAGCATTAGGTATCGAAGATTACTTTGACATCGTGTTGATCTCTCAATGGGAAGGGGTTAAGAAACCTAACCCATCCATTTTCATAAATGCATTACAGGAATTAAATGTCAACGCTGAGGATAGTGTGTTTGTAGGGGATCATCCTGAGAAAGATATTCTAGCAGCTAATATGGTAGGTATGAAAACGATCTGGAAGCAGGATCAACAATGGAGTCAGCCAGAGGCCGATTGGAATGTTCGTGATTTGCTAGAGTTACCTTATCTATTAGAATTTTTATAACGTTCATGAAAAATGGATGTTGCTTTTACTAATGGAGGAACGGGAAACACTTCTCTTTCATTGTTAATCTATTAAAGTTATTTAAAGTGATTTGGTAAAGGTAGGTTTATATCATGTATATTTTGAAACCATTAACGCAAACGCAAGCTGAAGAGATAGCATATAAGTGGCATTACGATGGTGACTATTCGTTTTATGATATGGAAGCGGATCAGGAAGACTTGTTGGAATTTTTAGATCCAGTACAACGCGGAGAGTCTTATTATGCTGTTTTTGATGAGTATCAAATGATAGGCTTTTTTAGCTTTGCGCAAAAGAATGACCATACCATAGATATAGGATTAGGTATGCGACCAGAAAACACAGGAGAGGGGAATGGGGAAGCCTTTGTACATGCTGGTATAGAATTTGCCAAAAGAACGTATCGCCCAACTCACATTACTCTTTCCGTAGCAACATTTAATAGAAGAGCTATTAAAGTTTACGAGAACATTGGTTTTCAAATAGAGGAAACCTTTATGCAGCCTACCAATGGAAGTTATTTTGAATTTGTTAGGATGGTTTATGAATGTGAGTAGAAAGTCTTCATGCTGTAATAGGAGTGAACGGATAAAGGTTAATGTGTACATATTGAAGAAGGTAATATGGCTTAGTAAAAATTATTTTTTGTAAACCATATTTTCATAGTGAAAGGAAGATTACATGATAAAAGCAATCATTTTCGATTTTGATGGCTTAATCTTTGATACAGAAACATTTGAACAACAATCGTTTGAAGAAGTGTTTGACCATTATCAAGAGAGCTTTCCTAAGGAAGAATGGCTAAAAAGTATTGGTAGCTCCACAGATTACAATCCTTATGAGGAACTTTTGAAACGTCATCACCATTTGTCTGAGGAAGAGGTAGAAAAACAACGAGAAGATCATTACCAGCGAATTATTCAAGATAAAGGACCACGTGCGGGTGTTATCGAATACATAAAAAGGGCAAAACAGTTACAACTACATCTATGCCTTGCTTCAAGTTCATCAAAAAAGTGGATTACCTCGCATCTACAAATGATTGGGATTGATATAAATCAATTTGATTTTATCAGTACTTCTGATGATGTGACACATGTAAAGCCTGATCCTGAGCTTTATAATAGAGTGCTAGGTCATTTCCATTTACATCCAAATGAAGCTATTGTGTTTGAAGATTCTCCTAATGGCTCACTCGCTGCCATTCGAGCTAGTATTCCTTGCGTAATTGTACCTAATAGTGTTACCAAAAATCTTCAATTTGATCATCGCATTTTGCTTCATCTCAACTCAAAAGAAGAAAAGAGTCTTGATGAAGTAATTGATTTTGTAGAAAATAGCTTTGGTTAATAAAGGTAATATTGCAGGAATAGTGATTAAAATTTGAAGAGAATCTAGGAGGTCATTCATCTGAAAATACTTGGATACCGCTATGTTACCGGTTTCTAAGGATAGTATGGATATGGTGGGTTTTTTTGAGAATACATTAGGTATTCCAAACAGTTAGGAACAGACAGAAGACTATCGAGGTGGGGTGCTTAAAGCTGGAGATAGTTGGCTTGAGTTCTGGAAAACGAGTGAAGGGATGCCTGAAATGACGATGTTGCAGTTAATTGTTGATGATGCTGATGGGTATGCACAATTTGTTAAATCAAACGGTGTAGAAGTTCAGGGACCTATGATAGAGCATGGGGAGAAAATGTATTGATTAACTGCACCCAATGGTATGCCTGTTACCCTTCAATCTTCTGTTACAATGGATAAATAATTAAGTAATTTTACAAAACGCCTATTGATGGGCGTTTTTTTGATGAGTTAGAAGTAAAAGAAAAAAGAATGGTAGATAATCCAATGGTAAAATAGTAATATCAGAATAAGTACGAAGCAATAAATTTGCATATAATGAACTGAAAAAGCTAGTAAAACTGAACTATTCCTTAAAAAATGACGCTATGTATATCTTAAGCTTGAACAACAATAGAATGAGTGGAAGGGGGATATGGGTTGGAAACAAATCGAATGGATAAACGAAAAAAGAAACGAAAACGAACAAAAATTCTTATAGGGTTATTTGCTCTTTTACTAGCACTGAGTGCATATGTGGTGTATGAATATTGGGCTGGAAAGCGTAGTGCTAATTCTGAAATGTCAATAGAAACGCAAACGGGGTCGGCCGATTTTAACGGTGAAGAATCACCTAAAGGTAAAACCAATGTCCTATTATTAGGTATTGATCAACGTGGGGATGAAGTGACAAGATCAGATACGATTATGATTGGTCAATATGATGCTGAAACGAACAAAGTGAAACTTGTATCCTTATTAAGAGATACATATGTGAATATACCGGGTTCAGGTTATCAAAAGTTAAATGCAGCATTTGCTTTGGGTGGACCAGAATTAATGAGAAAAACAATACAAGAGAATTTTGGTATCCATTTAAAGTATTACGCGGTTGTGGACTTTAATGGATTTGTGAATATTGTTGATACACTAGCTCCAAACGGGGTTGAAATAGAAGTGGAAAAGGATATGTACTATAAAGATGGCGCAGGTACAATTGATTTGAAACAAGGCAAGCAAAAATTAACTGGGAAAGAGCTTCTTGGGTATGCTCGTTTCCGGAATGATGCTAGGGGAGATTATGCACGAGTAGAAAGGCAACAGAAGGTTATGAAAGCTTTGAAAGATCAGACCCTTTCCTTTACTGGTATCACCAAACTCCCGAGAGTAATTGGAACCATTCAACCATATCTTGAAACAAATATGGGAGCTCCAGCCATTTTAGGATATAGTAAAAATCTCATCATTAATCCTCCGGAGCAAATAGAAACCCTCTCTATTCCTACAGACGTATATCATACGGATCAGTATGTCAATGGAATAGGAGCGGTTATTTCGCATAATGAGGAAGAAACAAGAAATAAAATTCAAGAATTCCTACGTGGAGAATAAAAGGTGATAATAAACCGATTGGCTCGATTCAAGAGTTGATCGGTTTATTTTTACCATAACTTGAATACCTTGTTTACGTGCAAAAAGTCTGTAGAGTCCATACATTCCCAAATATAGGCCAAAACAGAATAATTCTAGATTAATATAATACCATACGCCACTACCAAGGATATCTAATGGAGTACTCACGTCTGGTGTGCTTGCTAAGAATAAATGGTTCGTTCCGATTAGTCGATTAAGTATAAAGATAAATGCGGCGTACACATTTAAATACGCAAACATTTCCAATAATGATCGGAATGTTATCGTAGTAAAGGTGACTAGAATTAAAAAAACCCCAGTCCATGCAAGTGCCATGTGATGTAAGAAAAATTTCATATATTAAAAAGGAAAAAAAGTCCCTAACATAATAAGATGACTGGTAGATAGCACTTCAAATTTGTTCTGTATTTCTAGTTTGAACCACTGGGGCATGTATATCATCCTTTTCAAGGAATATATTACCAATCATTGTATCACGATTAATTATGAGCTTGGTAGAATTCTTTTATTAACTTCCTATTAAATCCTTGTAATGAATTCTAACGATAGAAAATGGGCGAAATAAATATAAAAAAGTAGTCCAGTTAAAGGTACAAAGAGAGCATTGTACTCAGAAACGGAACTACTTTTATTTTGTTGCTTTTTTCAAATCGTTATTACGAATGGGATTGCATTTACTTACATGTTAATGATGGTTACTTTGTCACGAACGACTGAAAGAAGGCTTTCTTGTATTCCTTGAACACCCAGGCCAGATGCTTTTACACCTAGGAATGGGAAGTGATCTGGACCACGTTCGGTTTTCGCATTTAATTGGACAGAACCTACTTCAAGTCTATTAGCGATAGAGATAGCTCTCTCTGTATCTTTAGAGAAGACACTAGCCTGTAAGCCATATTCAGATTCGTTGGCTAGGCGAATAGCTTCTTCTTGGTCAGATACTCGAATGATAGGAAGAACTGGACCAAATGGCTCTTCCCAAGCTACGTTCATATCAGATGTTACACGATCTAGAAGAGTTGGATATAACAAGTTATCTTCACGCTTGTCACCTGTTACTACCGTTGCGCCTTTTTCTTTTGCATCATCAATAAGATTTTGTACAGCATCAGCACTCTTCTGGTTGATTAGCGGAGTAATGGTTGCATTATCTTCTGGCATACCTACAGACAATTCGTCTACTTGAGTTTGAATTTTGCTAGCAAGTTCATCTGCGATTTCATCTTTAACAAGGACGCGTTTTATTGCAGTACAACGTTGTCCAGAGTAACTGTATGCTCCTTGTACAATCTCTTTTGCTGCTTTATCAAGGTCAGCATCTTCTAACACGATGGCTGGGTCTTTACCACCAAGCTCTAGAACTACTGGGATCATGGAAGATAATTCTGAAATATGACGACCTGTTCCAGTTCCACCAGTGAATGTAATCATATCAACACTTGGATGCTGTACAAGGAAATCTCCAATAACAGAACCTCGACCTGTAGCAATCGTCAAAAGTTCTTTTGGAAGTCCTGCATCGATAAGTGCCTCAACCATTTTAATACCACTAATGGCACCTTGTGTAGCAGGTTTAAAAATGACGCTATTTCCTTGCATTAATGCAGGTGCAATTTTGGATGCAGAAAGGTTTACTGGGTAATTGAATGGTCCAATAGCTAAAATCGTACCTAATGGAGCTTTCTCTACCATGCCAATTTTTTGTGGAGATCCACCTTTAAAGCCGTCACCACGTTTGACATCTCCATCTAAACGAAACGCTTCTTCTACTGTGTACCGGATGTAATCTGCAGTACGAGTTACTTCGGAAACCGCTGAACTTTTTTTCTTCGCTACTTCATTCATAATCGCATGTCCAATATCTTCTTTACGCTCCTCAAGAATATCTGCCCATTTCTTGAGAATGTCTCCTCGGTCTTGGATAGATTTAGATTCCCATGCCACTTGTGCTTCCACTGTAGATTGAATAGAAGCATCAAGTTCTTCCTGTGATAGAGAGGGAACCTGCCCTATTAGTTCATTTTTATGAGGGGAATAAATATCTACGGTTTTATGAGAACTACTTATGTTCCATTCTCCTTGAATTAAGGTTTTTACAGTTTGATTTGAAGTCAATGTCATGTTTAAAACTCCTTTTCATATTAGATATTCAATCATATAGTTATAATTTTTAAAACCTTTATATGTGTTTCGATCTTAGTTAACTATTGTATGACTGAAATATAAAATATGCAAAAGAAAAATATTATAACATAATGTAAGGGCTTAAGAAAGCGTTTTTATATAAAAACAACATAAATTTAATAAAATTTCACAAGGTAGGTAATGGATATAAAATGAAGATGTTGTTAGAGGGATTGGTAAAAAATTTTAATAAAAACCCTCAGGTGTGGATGAATAACCTGAGGGTTGTTTTAGTTTATTCTTTTAATGCTTGTACTACTTTCTCAGCAGTACTTCCACTAGACATAGGGTTTTGACCAGTTACGAGCTTACCATCACGAACAGAGAAATCACTCCAGCTATCCGCTTTAACAAAATCAGCGCCTTTTTCGCGAAGTTTACTTTCAAGTAGGAATGGCATATAGGCATCTAAGCCCATGCCGCGTTCTTCTTCATCTGTGAAGGCATTTACTTTCTTACCTTTCACGATTGGTGTTCCGTCAGAATAAGTAGCATTCACCAGACCTGCTGGACCGTGGCAAACGGAACCTATTACTTTATCTTGATCTGCGTATTTTTGTAATGCGTATTGGAGAGCCTCACTATCAGGGAAGTCGAACATTGTTCCATGTCCTCCTGGTAGAAAAATGGCGTCATAATCTTCATCTACAATACCTTTAGTCAGAGCTTCAGTGTTTTCTAACTCATTACGGGCTTCTTTCCAATTTGGTGTTTCTTCTTCAGGAATACTATTAGGATCTAATTCTACTTTGCCGCCTGAAATGCTAGTAGTACGAACCTCATACCCTTGTTCTTTGAATGTGTTATAAGGGGCAGCAAATTCTTCAAGCCAAAGCCCTGTTTTATGGTCTTCTGAAATGCTTGTGTGATTTGTTACAACCATTAATACTCGTTTTGTTGACATACGATAGATCCTCCTTAAATAAGATAATGAAGTTACTTTGATCATTGAATCAAAGTAATAAGAATTATAAACCTTATTTCTCGAGTAGGAGAAGTTAAATGCTCATAGAATATGTTCTTTTATGATTGTTCATAAACAATCCTTTTATAGTAATATAATTGTTAAAATATGATAGAATTTCTTAAAATATGGGTAATAGATTAGTAGGATACATCGTACTAACAAAGATTTACATAAGCAATAGGGTGGTGAGATAAATGAAATTTATAAACATAATGTTATGGATATCAGGCATAACGCTACTAACCGTTACCATTGGTATGATTGGTTTAATTATCTGGGTGAACGTAGGGTGAAGGGAAATGGTTTTGGAACAAATGTAATAAAAGATTGTACACAAAACATCCAAACATATTGGTTTATTATTGATTACTATTCTACCTAGGATTAGAGTAATGGATATAGGGATGTACTCAGGAGTGATGTTTAAATATTTAGCAAAAGGAAGGTGCAAAATGAATTTATCTCAAGCGCTAATAAAATATGAGCCTTATAATGAACAAGAAGAAAAGGATAAAAAAATAATGCTGCAATGTCTGGAGCAGTATGATGATCTCTATACAAGAGATAATGAGCTTGTTCATATAACTAGCTCTGGCTTTGTTGTAAATCGAGCTAGGGACAAGTCTTTGATGGTCCACCATAATATTTATAACTCATGGTCTTGGACAGGCGGCCACGCTGATGGTGATAAAGATTTACTATATGTGGCAAAAAAAGAAGTCATGGAAGAAACAGGACTAAAAGATATTGAAGTTGTTAGTGAAGAGTTTGTCTCAATAGATATGCTACCTGTATTAGGACATAGGAAAAATGGCACGTATGTAGCTCCGCATTTGCATATGTCAATCGCTTATATAGTAGAAGCTAGGGAGGATGAAGAAGTAGTCGTTAAGCCAGATGAAAATAGCGATGTTCAATGGATTCCTTTTGATGAAGTTACAACCTTTTCTAGCGAAGAGCATATGAATTATTTGTATAATAAAATTATGTCTAAAATCAAGAAGTATAATATATAACCCTACATAGGTAGTATAAATAACAAAATAAGAACATAAAACGTGCCATTGATTTGTTAAACGGTATGTTTATATAGGCATTAAAAAGAACTTCCTATTTGTGGAAGTTCTTTTTTGTCATAGTGTTTAATCAAACTATCGCTCGGTTAATGGGGACTAGATATATTTGAATGTTTATTCCTATAATCTATATAGAGCCATAAAATTAATAAGCTTAAAAGAACCGCCATAGTCAATGGTTCTAACCACAAATTTCTCTCTTTTACATACATAGCCAAAACCATCATGACAATACAAATGATAGGAGACATTACATAATAGGGTATAGCATTATAATACCAGCCGTAAGGGAAAAAGTGAGCACCTGTTATAATAGCAAATAACATGATTGCTTCACCTGGACTTTTTATGATACCCCAAATAAGTATAGGAAAATAGATAATCTGGGCAATATTTAAAATAACCCCTATATTCCCCAAAGGGTTATTTTTAAGTTTCCAATCTGCCTTAATGAATGTGGAAATAACAACTGACAATGGAAACA
Organism: Pontibacillus yanchengensis; assembly: GCF_009856295.1. Lineage (NCBI taxonomy): Bacteria > Bacillati > Bacillota > Bacilli > Caryophanales > Bacillaceae > Pontibacillus > Pontibacillus yanchengensis. The sequence continues at coordinate 105,264 of NZ_WMEU01000006.1, forward strand.
TTAGACCAGTTGAATATAGCATGTATATATTTTTTTGGTTGATTTCGATGGTTTGAGCAAATATTGCGGTAATGATTAACCAAATGATAACAGCCGATTGTAAAAAACCTATTCCATTTTTCCCTCTAATGGATAGCTCATTTCTTATCTTGTTAACTTCCAAAAAAACACTCCTTTCATTATTTATCGTAATTATAAATAAACGAAGTGCATATAATGTCAAGTTGCGTTAACCGTAGGATCTTAGGTACTCTATATCCAATATTCTCAGTTGAAGCTTTATGTAAGCCTGGCCAAGGTTACCAAGGTGTGCTGAGCTTTACTAAATTATATTGTGATTTTAAAAAATAAATACACTATTTCCGCTCGGTGTTTTAAATATCCCTATTGGGCAGGGATACCTTCAAAAATGATCGAGCAAAATAAGGATATATAAAAGGGAATCCTATCAAAACAGGATTCCCTTTCAAAATATCCTTATTATTTAATAACTAAGACAGGGCAATGGGAATGCTGTACTACATTATGACTTACGCTACCTAGGAATAACTCTTTAACATTGCCTAGTCCTCGACTTCCAATGATAATTAATTCTATGTCATGTTGTTCTGCATACTTACAAATTTCAGCTCCGGCATTTCCGACTAAGACTTCTGTTGTAATGTTTTCTGATAAATCGTGAAATTCACCGCTTTCCACTTTTTTGAGCTCGAGTTCAGATTCCTTTATAAGGTCCTCCTCAATACTCTTGTAAACTGCCTTATTCGTAAATGGTCCTGTAGGGTTGATAATAGTGATTACATGCACATCTGCGTGGAATTCTTCTGCTTTCTTTCTTGCCTCTTGTAATGCTTGTTTACTCAATTCGGAGCCATCATAAGCAACTAGAATTCTTTGCATTATTTATTCCACCTTTCTAGTAGCAAAGTTTTACTTCCCTACTAATATTCTAACATAAATCGCATCAATATTCGTAGAATTCAGACAATAGATATGACAGTTATGTGAAGGCTGGTTAACTTTTGGATTACTACTCTAACGGTGCTTATGTCGGTAAAGCTCTTGATATTCAATTGCTGAATGGGGAACATCTGTAAAAATACCATCGCATTTGAATTTATAGCAACGCATGATTCTAGATGGGCGATTAACTGTATAGATCCGTAATGAAAGGTCGCGGTCTTGGCAATCCTCAACTAGCTTTTTAGTGAGCAGGGAGTACTTTGCGTGAAGTGCACTAGCTCCCACTTTTTTTACGTAAGATAAAGCATTTCTAGTGCGCTGGGACAATAATAATGCTGTTTCAACTTCATCCGTTAATTTTCCGAAACGCTTCACACTATGTGGGTTAAAGCTAGAGATAATGACTCGGGATTGTAAGTTGAACGCTTTAATGTACTCATAAACGATTGATTCAATATTTTTGTAGTCAATAATGTTATTTTTTAGTTCAATGTTTATATAGATTGATTGATCTTGTGCCCATGTTAAGAACTCCTCTAATGATAGGAGAGAAGTGCCATGGTATTTAGGGGAAAACCAGGATCCGGCATCTAAAGTTTTTAATTCATTATATGTAAAATCCTTTACATAGCCTGACCCATTTGTTGTACGGTGTAACGTTTCGTCATGAATAAGGACCGGAATGTTATCTTTTGTTAGTTGTACATCTGTTTCGATTCCTTCTGCACCTACATTGATGGCTAATTGAAAGGCTGGCATCGTATTTTCTGGTGCGAAGTGACTTGCTCCTCGGTGAGCGAATATCGTTGTATTCATATGGGGGCACCTCCAACTTATAAATCCATTTTGATTTTCTGTCATCCAACAATATTTGTCAATTTTGATGCCTCCTAATGTTCATGCAACTTTTCAGCAAAAAGTGACAAGATGTGATAGGATATAAAATATCTGAAAATTTAATCGTGATAAAGAAGTAATGTGACTTCTTTCATCATACCATGAAGTAAGCATGTGAAGTGAGGTGGCTGTGATGAAACAGTGGCAAACAAAAGAAGAACTCGTTGAGCTATTGTGCTCGTTAGTGGAGTACCCAAGCATTACAGGAAGTGAAGCTGAAATAGCACTAGTAGAATACTTGTACCATCAGCTATCAGAACGTACTTATTTTCAATCCAACCCTGAACATCTGAAGTTGCATCCGCTTAAGGATGGAAGAAGATTGTTAACAGGTTTAGTTAAAAAAGGCAATACATCTGACACCATCATATTACTTAGTCACTTTGATGTGGTTGGAGTAGAGGACTTCGGTTCGAAAAAGAATCTATCCTTTCATCCAAAAGCATTAACAGCTGATTATCATCGCTACCGAGATGAACTTCCAGATTCCGTACAAAACGATTTGGAACGTGGAGAATGGCTATTCGGTAGAGGTGTAATGGATATGAAAGCTGGTTTGACATTGCATATGTCCATGCTCGAAAAAGCAATGGATGGAGAGTTTGAAGGAAATATATTACTGCTGACAGTTCCAGACGAAGAAGCAAATTCACTTGGTATGCTAAGTGCATTGCCTGCTCTGCAACAAATTAAGGAACAAGAAAATTTAACATTTCGTGCTTGCTTGAATGGTGAACCGATGTTTAGTCAGTACCCAGGTGATCCTCATAATTATGTGTACTCTGGATCAATCGGAAAAGTGTTACCAGGCTTTTTCTGCTATGGAAAAGAGACGCATGTGGGGGAGCCGTTTGCTGGGTTAAATGCCAATTTAATGGTGAGTTATCTTGCACAGGAACTTGAATTAAATGAAGCATTTATAGAAACGGTAGGCGATGAAACTACCCCGCCACCAGTCAGTCTAATGCAGCGGGACCTAAAAGAGGAATATTCCGTACAAACGCCTCAAACTGCTGTGGCTATGTATAATGTCCTCTATTTAAAACAATCAGTAAAGGAACTGAATGAAAAACTGTTGCAAGCAGCTTATAAGGCTAGTGAACACACAACTGCCCATTATAATTCGAAAGCGAGAGCGTTTCACAAAGAGAAGGCAGGTCTTGAATTTCCAGAGATGAACGTTCGAGTGTTAATGTATGAGGAGTTAGTAGAGGAAGCTGTTTCTCGTTTTGGTCGTCGTGAGGTGGAACGAAGAGAAAACTTATTGATGAATCAACGAGAGAAAGGGGACCGAGAGTTTTCTACTTTATTAGTGCATGAACTAGCATCATTGTGTAAAGATTTAGCTCCGATGATTGTGTTGTTTTATAGTCCTCCATTTTATCCGGCGGTTTCATCGAAACAAGATCCATATATTGAAGAGACATTAAAAAATGTAATGCATTTTACAAAAAAACATTACAAAGTAGAATTGGAGGAAATTGAATTTTTCCCTGGTTTATCTGATCTAAGTTTCATCGGGCCTACGACCTCCCAGACAACATTGGGTACATTAATGGATAATATGCCATTAAAAGGGAAGGGGTATGATCTTACGGAGGGAATGCTTCAAACATTGCAGATGCCAATTTTAAATGTTGGTCCACGCGGGAAGGACCCACACCAATGGACGGAAAGGCTGGAGTTATCCTACAGTTTTGAATACCTCCCACATATATTAACGGATACGATCCATCATTTATTAAAGAAATAATATTGTGCAAAATAACAAACCTGTTTTTGAAAAAATACTTTGTAATTTTTAAACGAAACTTATGTAAAAAAGCTCCAGTCTCTTCTATGAGGGACTGGAGCTTTTCTTTAGTTAGACCACATGTCTTGATTGAATTCTATTCCTGTTCCCGGTCCAATAGGAAGACCGATTGTCACCCAAATGACGAGCATTAGAACCCAGGCGAAAAAGAATGCGATGGAATATGGTAGCATCGTGGAAATTAGGGTACCTATACCAACATTCTTATCATATTTTTGGGCAAATGCTATTACAATCGCAAAGTATGTCATGAGTGGTGAAATAACGTTTGTCGTAGAATCTGCTATACGATAAATTAACGTTGTGAATTCAGGAGAGTAGCCAATTCTCATCATAATTGGAACAAAAACGGGTGCCATGATGGCCCATTTTGCTGTTGCGCTTCCCATAAATAAGTTAATAAGTGCAGCCACAATAATAAATAAAAGAATAACTCGGAAATCTTCCATTCCTGTTGTTTTCAGGAATTCTGCTCCCTTTATGGCTATGATCCGTCCAATATTGGTCTTACTAAAGTATGCAACAAATTGTGCTGCAAAGAAAGAGAGTACAATAAAGGAGCCCATCGTTTCCATTGTCTTCGTCAATTGATTCGCTACATCTTTGTCGCTTGTGATGTTTTTCGTCACCATTCCGTATACTAAACCAGGTACAAAGAAGGCAATGAAGATACTAGGGACAAGGTTAAAGAAGAATGGAGATTGTAAGAATTCATCTCCTCGTAGTGGCCCCCAACTTGGCACAATTAATAAAGATAATAAACTTAGTGTTACAAGTAACGAAAGGAAGGAAAGAATAAGTCCTTTTTTCTCCGTTTTAGAAAGGTAGTTGATTTCTTCCTCTACTTCTCCTTCATACGTTCCTAAACGCGGTTCTACAAAGCGGCTTGTTACCCAAGTTCCAACCGCAGTTAGTAAGAATACAGATGCCACCATAAAGAAATAGTTCATGGTGTACGTGATTTCACTAGCATATGATGCATAAATCGATCCCTCAACAGCTTTTACAGTCAACTCAGCTAATAAAGGATCAAGGGCAGTCAGCGATAAATTGGCACTGAAACCTGCTGAGACACCAGCAAAAGCTGCAGCTAGTCCAGCTAGAGGATGACGACCAAGTCCTGCGTATAACAACGCCCCAAGTGGTACGACAACTACATACCCTGCGTCCGCAGCCATACTAGACATGATACCTGCGAAGACGAGGGAAGCGGTAATGAGGTAATTTGGAACAGATGTTACCATTCCTCGTAGCATTGCACTAATGAGTCCAGAGCGTTCAGCAATCCCTATACCAAGCATCGTTACAAGTACTGTACCTAGAGGTGCGAAGCCTGTGAAGTTGCTGACAAAGCTTTCAAACATGTATTTAATTCCGTCTGCAGACATGAGATTAAAGACTTGAACGGTTTCCTCTTTAATCGGATCCTCCACAGAAACGTTTAACGCTGCCATAAGTCCTGAAGCAAATACGATTAAAACAGCAAATATAGCAAAAATAGTTGCTGGATGAGGAAGCTTATTTCCGACTCGTTCGATGAAGTCTAAGGCTTTCATAATCCAGCCACGTTGATGGGTGTTATCCATGAATTGGCCCTCCTTTTAATAATTTTCAAACATTTTTAATGATTAAAGCACTTCAGCATTATATAAAATTCTATAAACCCACGAAAGGAAATTTCAAAAATCCGGAATACAATGAAAATTAGTAATAGTCTTACTTATGGAACATTTATCAATATGGTTTGGGAATAACGGGGTTAAGGAACGATTTAGAATTCTATAGAGAATCAACTAGTTAAAGCTCACTTTAGTATGACAAAACATCCCAAAAAAGGTACAATAGAAGTAGACTGAATGATCATTCATTATATTGGAGGACGCTTATGATACACACAACAGATACCATCCATCAATTAACGGTTCCTACTCCTTTTGGCGTTGGAGATGTCCATATGTATGTACTAAAAGGGGAGGCGCTGACGCTTGTAGATGCTGGGATTAAAACCGATGAAGCATGGGGAGTTCTTGTAAACGGACTACAACAACTAGGATATACTCCTGAAGATGTAGAACAGGTTATTTTAACACATCACCATCCGGATCATATCGGTTTATTAGATCGATTTTCGAACGTAAGAGGTATCTATGGTCACGAAGATAATAGACGTTGGCTAGAAAGGGATGAAGTTTTTTTAAATCGCTATCATTCATTCTTTTATGACTTATATAGTAAGTTTGGAGTCGGGGAGGAGTATAAATCGTTTTTTAAACATTTACGAGATCCTTTAAAGTATGTTCCATCTGGCACATTGACAGGCACTCTCGTAGAAGGTAATACCCTTCCAGGACATGAGGATTGGGAGGTGCTGGAAACACCTGGGCATGCAGAAAGTCACTTGTCTTTCTATCGCAAACAAGATGGTACGATGATTTCTGGAGATCATCTGCTTTATCATATATCCTCCAATCCACTATTGGAACCTCCGCGCGAGCCCGGAGGAGAACGGCCTAAGCCTTTATTATCTTACCGGAAAACAATGGAGAAATGCTTGCACTATCCTATTAGCGAGGTGCTCCCAGGACACGGTCCCATCTTCACAGGTGTTCATGACATTATCCATACACGATTTGAAAAGCAAGAGCAGCGTGCTGAAAAAGTGTATGATATGCTGGTTGATAAGCCGCTATCTCCATTTGAGGTTTGCCAGAAGTTATTTCCAAAACATATCAAGAAAGAATTTGGATTAACCATGTCAGAAACGGTTGGCCAATTGGATTATTTAGAGGATACTCATCGGGTCCACGTTGAACTTCGTAACGGTGTAGTTTATTATCAAGCAATTTAGTGCATTAGGTGGTCAATGATGAACAATAAACTGAAAAACAAACGAATTGTGATTACTGGAGCTTCGAGTGGAATTGGGGAGCGAATTGCTTGGCATGTTGCTCAAGGGGGGGGCATACCTATATTAATCGCTCGTAGGAAAGAGAAGTTAGAAGAATTGGTAGCAAATCTGCCTGTTCAAGGGTTTTGGTACACGTGTGATCTCGCCGATCCAGAACATATTCGAACTACATTTCACTCCATTTTCCAGGACCATGGTCAGATTGATGTTCTAGTGAACAATGCGGGCTTTGGCGTATTCGAATCGGTTAGTGACACTGACATGAATGCCTTCCATTCCATGTTTGATGTGAATGTATTAGGGTTAATACAATGTGTAAAAGAAGTGCTCCCGCGTATGATGGAACAAAATCACGGCCACATCGTGAATATTGCTTCACTTGCTGGAAAGATGTCGACGCCAAAGAGCGCTGGTTACGCATCCACGAAACATGCTGTTATCGGATTTACAAACGCCCTTCGCTTGGAAATGAGCTCGTACCACATTTTCGTTACGGGCGTCAATTTAGGTCCTGTTCGAACGAGCTTTTTTGATACGGCCGACCCTGGGGGGGAGTATAAAGCATCTGTGGAACGTTATATGCTAGATCCTAATCATGTTGCGAGTAGAATAGTTTCTCACCTTTTCACGTCTAAACGTGAAATCAATATGCCTAGTTGGATGGAAGCTGGTGCAAAGTTATACCAACTTATGCCAGGAGTTATGGAAAAAGTGTTTCGAAGCCAGTTCAGTAAGAAATAACTGTTGTGTGATCAATCAAATCACAAACCTTCTATGTTGAGCTATTGCGTAGCAGGTTTGTGATTTTATTGTTGTCTAGCGTACTATCAGGTGAAGTTCGATTAAAATCGCTACATCACGTAGCAACATCCAACCAACCCACGTCGTGTGGGCCGCAGCATATACGTCGCTAACCGGCGCTGAGCTTTTGTTCTTGTTATTCTAACTGTGTCGAAATTTGGTAACCATCTCCTCTTGATAAAACGAACAAAAGTTCGCATAATAGAAATTATAAAACACGAACAAACATTCGTTTTCGTGAGCGACGTGTTTCGTAAAGGAGGTAACAGAGATGGTAAATCCAACGATTGACTATAGCTCCTTTCCTGATCGGAAAATTTTATGTGTAGATATGAAGAGTTTTTATGCTAGTTGTGCTGCGATTGAGAAAGGACTTGATCCGATTACGAGTCACATTGCGGTCGTTGCGGATCTGAATCGACCAGGAAGTGTAGTGTTAGCGGCATCTCCTGCTTTGAAAAAGGACTTCGGCATTCGTACAGGGAACAGACTGTTTGAAATACCAGAAGATCCGCGGATTCACCTAGTATCTGCGCAGATGCGGATGTATTTAGAAATCTCGACGGAAATAACCAGATTATTTCATCGTTATGTTCCTAAAGAGGCGATCCATACGTACAGTGTGGATGAAAGCTTTCTCGATGTGACTGGTACGGAAAAACTGTGGGGAAGTGCTCAAGAGGTAGCAAATATGATTCGAAAGGAACTGTTTGAGACATTTCATCTACATTGTGCGATTGGAATTGGACCGAATATGCTATTGTCGAAGCTTTGTCTAGATTTAGATGCCAAGAAAAAAGGTGTTGAAGAATGGACCTATAATGATATTAGAAAAAAGCTTTGGCCCGTATCTCCATTAAGTGAAATGTGGGGGATTGGTTCACGTATGGAGAGGCGGCTGAATCGTTTAGGTATTACGACTGTTGGCCAGTTAGCGAACTTCCCACTTGAGCAACTCGAAAAAATTTTTGGGGTAATGGGGAACCAGCTCTATTATCATGCTAATGGTGTGGATTTATCAGAGCTTGGTGCGCCAATTATGCAAGGCCAAATTAGCTTTGGGAAAAGCCAGATCCTCATGCGGGATTATCCAGACCCAAATGAAGTACGGTATGTAATTTTAGAAATGTGTGAGGAAGTATCCAAACGAGCACGAACAAGCGAAAAAGCCGGGCGAACGATTAGTCTTGGATTAGGTTACAGCCAAGATGAAGGAGGGGGGGGATTCCATCGCTCCAAATCCATAGATGTTCCTACAAATATTACGAAAGAAGTTTATGAGGTATGCATGCAGTTGTTCAATGAATTCTACAGCAATCAAACGGTTAGAAAAATTTCCATTACGTTATCAAACATAACAGAAGACGAAGGCATGCAGTTGAGCTTGTTCGAGCCAGAGCGTGATAAGAAACGCGACCTTGGCTACGTAATGGATGAGATTCGTGAGAAATACGGCAGTGATGCTTTGTTGCGTGCCGTTTCCTATACGAAAGCTGGTACGGCTAAGCATCGAAGTAAATTAGTAGGTGGTCATTATGCGGAATGATAGAAGCGTAAACGAAATGGAACCCACTCCATGTATGTTAAACTGATGGCACAAATGAACTAGGAGAGGTTACATGAAAAAAACATTAGATCACATTGGCGTCGCTATTCGAGACATGCAAGCCAATATTGATTTTTACGAGAGTGTGCTAGGTGCCACATTAATTGATCACTATCGAAGTAACGCAAAAGGTGTAGAAAGTGAAATTGCAATTATGGACATAGATGGGGACCGAACAGAATTGTTAGCTCCTACGAATAATACAACCTCACCTATTGCTCGTTTTATCAAGCAAAATGGGAAAGGGGTTCATCATGTGGCGTACCACGTGGGAGATTTGGATGAGGCATTACAGGAGTTGAAGGAAAAAGGGGTTCGAACTCTTCCTGACTCATTACGTACGAACAAACACGGTCGACGCTTAATTTATTTAAATCCAGCTGATACAGATGGCACTATCATTGAATATTGTGATTATCCAGAATCATATTAATCTTAGCCGAGCCCGTACTTCTAAGCAGAAGTTGGGCTTGAGGTACATAGTTAGTTCATTCGTTTATAGAAAAATCCTGACACACATGGTGTATGTCAGGATAGATAGACTATGAGGTTTTAGAAACATTAAGAAACAGAAGTGAATAACCCGGTGTCTACCAACGCTTGACGAATCGCTTCTTCATTATTGCCTTGAACTTCAACGGTAACTTGTTGACCGGGCTGCAAGGATACAGCGAGAACACCGAGTAAGCTTTTTGCATCTACGACCCATTGCTCTTTTTTTACTAAAATCGTATCAGGAAATTCACTCATTTTGTTTACAAAATTACTTGCTGATTCTGCAAAAATAGGTTTTTGTACGTTTAATTCCATAGGAAATCCTCCTTTATTAGTAACTCTAAATTCATTATACTAATAAGCGGTCGAGTTTCCCTGCAAAAAAGTTCATGTTTTTATAATTTTGTTAACAGTGCCTGAAAAAGGCAGACTAGAATTGTGCACTCTATCTGAAACGTTTTCATTGCATAAAACTAGGGCTTTTTTTACAATTTTGAACAGAATGTAAATACATTGAGGTGATAACGTGAAGTTACACATAACAGATGAAGCGAAAAAGCAATTACAACAACTACAACCAGTTAATCATTCTATGCTAAGATTGTACTATGATACAGATGGATGTGGGTGTGGAGTGGATGGAATGCCCATTCTCCATTTTACAGACCAGCAAACAGTCTATGATGAAGAAGTGGAGAACGACAACTATACTGTAATAATAGATGATCAACAAAAGCTGTTTTTTGATGAAAGTATGACGTTAGAATGGAATGGCCAATTGTTTCGGTTGAAAAGTCCAAAAGGTATGCTCAATGCTTCCATTTCTTCTACGGACATTGAAAAAGGAGGTGCCCTTGTTGAGCAAGACGAATAAGAAACAACAAGAACAGGATGGAACGTTAAAAGATTTATTAAATGAAGATATGCTTGAACAGCTCCGTTCGAAGAAATCCAATTTAAAAAAGCAGGAAAAGGATCGACAAGAAGAAGAACAACGTCGTAAAGCAGAAGAACGTAAGCGACGAGAAGCAAATAAGAGCTTTGAAGAATTACTAAATGAAAGTAATTTAGACGATCCAAAGGCTTTTAAAGACAAATGAGAAAAGTGGAAATTGTTCCATATAAATCAGAATGGAAAAAGGAATTTATAAAAGAAAAGAACCTACTGTCTCCTATTTTTTCAACACTCCATAGCCGTATTCACCATATTGGAAGCACCAGTGTACCTGGACTTGCTGCTAAACCCATCATCGATATCCTTATAGAGGTTTTTGATATCAACGAGGTGGACCAACTCAGTTATGGTATGGCTGTGTTAGGTTATGAAGCGAAAGGAGAACACGGTATTCCAAAGAGGCGATTCTTCTTCAAAAATGAAAATGGACGACGAACGCATCATATACATGTGTTTGAACGAGACACGGAGGATGTAATTCGTCACTTGAGTTTTCGCAATTACCTAGTCGCACATCCAGAAAAATCTCAGGAGTACATGGAACTTAAGGAACGACTTGCCGAGGCGTATCCTGAAAATATCGATGCTTATATGGACGGAAAGCACGATTGGGTGCAAGAGCATGAACGAATTGCGATAGAGTGGTCTCAGCGTGAATTGTAATTTTGCTCGCTCGAAATGCATACGATATGGTATAATACATTTACATTAAACAATAAAAAACGACCACAGCTGGCACTGTGGTCGCTCGAGTCCGTGTTCTCTTAAACAGAGGATCGGCCCATCCTAAACAAGATAGACCTCCCCTTAACATTTAAGCGTGTAAGGGAGGTCTATTTTTTGTTGATAAACTCAGAAATCAGCTTTACAACTAAACCAAGCAGACCAACTAAAAAGCTACCAAACGAAAATAAAATAACAAACATTTGGTAAGCGTCCAGAGGCATCACCCCCTTTCACAGGGGATTAGCCGACCACCCTTTACGTCTGAAGAGGAACACGACTCTGCTTCCATTATACTAAAATTGGTACAAAATAGCTTTAGGACCATAGAACGTATCTTCGTATACGCTCAAACCTTTTGAGAGCATACCAATTTGTTTGAAAATCGAAATAACTTGGTAATGTACCAAAATGTAGCTATATTATTTCGGCGAATGGAGGATATAGAATATGACAACTCAAAACTATACAAAACAATATATAAATGGTGAATGGGGGGATGGTTCTAGTACTAAAAAAGTAAAGAACCTTAATCCTTATACAAATGAAGTGTTGCAGGAAATTCCTTCAGCCAATCAAGATGATTTAAATCATGCGTACGAAAGTGCAGCGAATGCCCAACAAGATTGGGCTACATTGGCACCAGCACAAGTGCAACAAAAGTTTGATGCCCTTTTACAAAAAATGAACGAACGAAAAGAAGAAATTATAAGTTGGTTAGTAGCAGAATCAGGAAGTACGAAAATAAAAGCTCAAGTAGAGTTTCAAGCAGCCTTGGCGATTGTTAAAGAATCATCTTCCTTTCCGACGCGCATGCAAGGAGCTATACTACCATCCAATGTGCAAGGGAAGAACAATTATGTAGAACGTGCTCCTAAAGGCGTGATTGGTGTCATTGGACCATGGAACTTCCCTTTCCATTTAGCGCTTCGTTCGATCGCACCAGCGATTGCATCTGGTAATACTGTTGTAGTCAAGCCAGCTTCAGAGACGCCGTTGACATCAGGGTTGTTGATTGCAGAACTCTTTGAACAAGCAGGCTTCCCTAGTGGCGTTATCAACGTTGTAGTGGGGAGAGGATCGGAAATTGGGGATGCGTTTGTAACTCATCCAACACCACAGCTAATCTCGTTTACAGGCTCCACAGAAGTGGGAAGTCATATTGGAGAACTTGCCGGTAAGCATATTAAAGATACGGCTCTTGAGCTTGGTGGAAATAACGCTATGATTGTTTTAGAGGATGCACATATTGATCAAGCAATACAAGCAGCTGCATTTGGTAAGTATCTACATCAAGGACAAATTTGCATGTCATTAAACAGAATTATCGTTCATGAATCCATTTATGATCAATTTGCTGAGGCGTTTGCTGAGAAAGTGAAACAGTTAAAAGCTGGTGATCCATCTGAACAAGATACTGTAATAGGTCCTCTGATTAATCATGATGCAGTAGAACGTATTCAACAAGATGTAGAAGAAAGTGTGAAACAAGGTGCAACAAAACTTGTATCCGGTGAAGTTCATGGCAATCTAATGGAACCTGTGGTATTAGCAGATGTAAGCAATGATATGCCAATTGCTAACAATGAAATTTTTGGTCCCGTAGCTACATTGATTAAAGTAAAAGATGAGCAAGAAGCGATTGAAGTAGCGAATGGGTCTCCTTATGGTCTCAGTGGTTCGATATTCACGACAGATCGCTATCGTGGTATGGAAGTGGCCAGAAAAATCGAAACTGGTATGATTCACATTAATGATCAGCCCGTAAATGATGAAGCACACGTTGCCTTTGGTGGTGAAAAACAATCAGGCATTGGACGTTTTGGAGGGGAATGGGCACTCGATAAATTTACAACAGTAAAATGGATCAGTGTACAATCCGAATACCGTCAATATCCATTTTAAAACTGTCCTAAGAGACCGAGCCATAATATTGTGGCTCGGTTTTTTTGTTTTCTAGCTTATAATGTCTAAAACTTAAAAAAAGTATTTGACATTGTACGCTAGACGATAAAAAAGCCCCTCACTCAACTTGGAGAGGGGCTACATCCTAAATTAACGATGTTTTTGATAGACAATAGGGCGAGTTTTCTCTTGAAGAGTTTTGTAGAGATCTTCAGTTAAAGGTGAAGCTTCTAACATAGAAATATTTTTCTCTAATTGTTCTACAGAGCTAGCACCAAATACAGCAGAAGCTACACCAGGATGCCCTAATACATACTGAAGAGCTAATGCTTGGAGTGTACGATTTTGATCTGTATGTTCTTGTAAGGAATGAACCATATCTTTTACTTCTTCATAGGAGTGCGTCAAATAACCATTTTGAGCTTTTTCTTCAACTTTTTCCATTCCTTTATCACTTAGCATTCCTTTGGCTAAAGGACCACGGGCCAACACGCTGATTTGATTTTGATGTAATAAATCAAGCACTTCTTCTTCAGGGCGTCTGTCAAATAGGCTATATTGCATCATAACGCTAACGATATTTGAACGCTCAACAAATTGTCTAATTACGTTTGGTCGTATAGATGAGATGCCATAATAACGGACAACGCCTTCTTGCACAAGTTCATCGAAAGCTTGGATTGTTTCATCAATTGGGTCATCAATGGTACCACCATGTAGCTGATAAAGGTCGATGTAATCCGTTTGAAGGCGACGAAGGCTTTCCTTTACGCCCTCTTTAATATAGGATTTTGAAGGGTCCCAAAACCAATCTTCCTTTTGGGCGTCAAAATGGTTGCCTACTTTGGTGCCTAGAACAACTTGGTCACGTCGTCCTTTCAGTGCTTTACCTACTATTTCTTCGTTGGTTCCAAAATTATATAAATCAGCTGTATCTAAGTAATTGATACCAGAATCTAATGCTCGATCAATGATTTCTGTTGCTTTTTGTTGTTCCGTTCCTAATGTCATGCATCCTAATCCTATTTCAGATATATATAGGTTTGATGTACCTAATTGGCGTTTATTCACGTTTTTCCGTCCTTTCTTGCATAATAGGTATGTTTCAACTACATTGTATAAGTCTATACCCGCTCACTCAAATCATAACCAATAGAATTGGTTCGAAATATGATACAATAGTGCACAGAATGAAGATTGATTGGAGCTGACGATACAATGAAAAAATTTGAAGAAAAAACATTACATACAACGTCTATCTTTCAAGGAAATATGATTTCACTACAAGTTGATGATGTACAACTTCCTAATGGAAAAACATCGAAACGAGAATTAGTTAAGCATCCAGGAGCAGTAGCAGTACTTCCTATTACAAAAGATGGGAAAATCGTAATGGTAGAGCAATATCGTAAGCCATTAGAGCGAAGTCTTGTAGAAATTCCTGCTGGCAAACTTGAACCTGGAGAGGAACCGAAACAAACAGCACTAAGAGAGTTGGAGGAGGAGACAGGTTATACTACAAGCGACTTGCAATTTGTAACGTCTTTTGCCACATCTCCGGGGTTTGCAGATGAGATTATTCATCTGTATGTAGCTACTGATATCGAATTGGCTGTAAATAAGTTAGATGGGGATGAAGATGAATTTGTCGAATTAATTGAACTTACGTTAAACGAAGCTGAACAATATGAGCAAGAAGAGAGAATTTGGGATGCGAAAACAGCATATGCGATATTATATGTTCGTGCGAAAGGATTACTTGACTAACATGAATACCTTTTATATCGATCTCCATGTTCATATAGGGCGTACCATGTATGGGGATCCGGTCAAAATTACAGCTTCTGACCAACTTACATTAACAAACATTATGAATGAGTGTTCTGAAAACAAAGGAATCGATATGGTAGGCGTTATTGATAGCCATGTTCCAGATGTGCAAGCAGAGATTCAACATTTGCTTGACCAAGGTGAAGCTATTGAGCTTGAAGAAGGTGGTATTCAGT
Source organism: Pontibacillus yanchengensis (assembly GCF_009856295.1). Lineage (NCBI taxonomy): Bacteria > Bacillati > Bacillota > Bacilli > Caryophanales > Bacillaceae > Pontibacillus > Pontibacillus yanchengensis. Next base: position 120,336 of record NZ_WMEU01000006.1, read on the forward strand.
ACAAATCAACTACCTTAATCTTAGGTACAGAGATTGAAATCTATGATGAGAACTGCTATGGACCTCTTCATGTTTTATGCTATTTTCCAGCGTTACATCAGATGCAACAGTTTACGGTTTGGTTAAGCAACCATATGAAAAATATTACATTAAGTACGCAACGATTTTATGGGAAAGCAGTAGAATTGCAAAAGAAAGTGAAAGAACTTGAAGGCCTTTTTGTTCCTGCTCATATGTTTACACCATTCAAGAGTTTGTATGGGAAAGGTGTGCAGCAAAGTTTGATCGAAGTACTCGACCCAGCACTGATCGATGGAGTAGAACTGGGCTTAAGTGCAGATACAAACATGGCGGATAAATTATCTGAACTACATGATTACACGTTTTTAACGAACTCAGATGCACACTCCTTACCGAAAATTGCTAGAGAATATCAACAAATTAATGTAGAGAAAGCTACGTTCAAGGAACTCAAAAGAGTGTTGAAAAATCAGGATAACAGAAGAGTTGCTGCTAATTTTGGGATGAATCCTCGATTAGGGAAATATTATCAAACCACTTGTGCCAAATGCTTTCATCCTGTTCTTCAGGAAGGTGTCTGCAAGAAATGTGGTTCAAAAGATTACATAAAAGGAGTATCCGAGCGTATTCATGAACTTCAGGATACAAATACTTTCCCTAGGCATCGTCCGCCATATATCTCACAAGTTCCTCTAGAATTCTTGCCACATTTAGGGCCTAAAACGTTACGAAAACTATTAAATCAGATAGGAACGGAAATGAAGATTATTCACGATGCTACTAGAGAGGAGTTACTAGAGGTTGTTGCACCTCATTTAGCTGATCGAATTCTCGCTAACCGAAGTGGTCAATTGTCCATAAATGCTGGTGGTGGTGGGCGCTACGGAAGCTTGTCAAAAGAAACATGATGAATTCCTACTCTTAAGGGTCTATTTTACTCGAATCCTTCATAGATTTGTATTACTACTAGAAAAAGATACGGTAGAAATGGAGGATTCTTATGCATGTGAAAGGTTCCGTAGCATCGCAACACGTCCGTGAATATGCTAGTATTTATGTTTTTGTCAGTTTACTTTTCATGATTGGAATTATATTTGGAGCGGTAATAGTAAATAGTATGAACTTCATACAAAAGGAAGATTTGTTCTTTTATCTAGATCGTTTTTTTAAACAAATTCCCGGAGAACCTAACATAAGCTCGCAAGATCTACTAAAGAGTAGTTTCTTTTATCATGTAAAGTATTTGTTGTTCATATTTATTTTAGGATTATCCATAATTGGGATGCCTATTATTTGGATTTTATTATTTATGAAAGGCGTCGTTGTAGGTTTTTCTGTAGGTTTTTTAGTCAATCAAATGGGCTGGTATGGCTTACTGACTGCAGCAGCATCCATTGCTCCACAAAACCTGATTATTATACCGGTTTATATTGTGGCTGGAAGTCTGGCAATGATCTTTTCGTTTGGTCTGATTCAAAAGCTGGTTGCTAAGAAAATTCATCAACCAATCTTCCCGCCTTTTATTAGGTATAGTATGTTTTTTTTAATACTGCTCGTTTTTGTAGGTGTAGCAGCACTCATTGAATCATTTATCTCACCGATTGCTTTAAAATCAGTGATCGAAATGATATATAAATGATAAGATAGTATTTATTAAAAAATAATAATTATAAATAATAGATTGTAATCATTTCAATTTGACACTGGTTTCGTCTCTGCTTATAATTAAAGGTGGATATACGAGGGAGGGACCAGATATGGAACAACGTATAGAGAAAATAAAAAAACAGCTCCATTCCCAGAGCTATAAGTTAACACCTCAACGTGAAGCTACCGTTCGAGTGTTACTTGAGCATGAAGAGGATCATTTAAGTGCAGAAGACGTTTACCTCCTCGTAAAAGAAAAAGCTCCGGAAATTGGTCTAGCTACTGTTTATCGTACACTAGAATTATTATCAGAATTGAAAGTGGTCGATAAAATCAATTTCGGTGATGGTGTGTCACGATATGATCTTCGCAAAGAGGGTGCAGAACATTTTCACCATCATTTAGTTTGTGTAGAATGTGGATCTGTCGAAGAAATTGTAGAAGATTTACTTACCGATGTTGAAAGTCAAGTAGAAAAGGATTGGGGCTTTCAAGTAAAGGACCATCGTTTAACGTTCCATGGCGTTTGTAAGAAATGCCAAGTTGAAACTGTAAAATCATCATAAAGTAGACAGAACCTTTTTTCCGGTAGGGAGAAAGGTTTTTTTGTTTTCTAGCTTACTATAGAATGTTGGCTTGTGTATAACTAAATAAGTATAGAGGCAACGGCCAGTTCCAGCGCCCAGCAACGAGTGTTCTGCGTGCAGTAAGTCAACATCGAACAGACTGTAGGTCGCAGCCCATACATCACTAGACGGGTGTCCTGAGCTTTTGTTCATTTTGTTTTATAAAAAGGACTACATAAATACTAGGCTATGAGATAGTCTATTCGGAAAATTTCAAATCCACACAATTCTATTTACAAACAATAAGAAATCGGTTACGTTTATTTTGTATTCTTCCATAATTGCAATTTATACTAGGATAGAATTACATATGTAAAAAAACCTGTTTCAGATTTGTCTAGTTTCCTAGTATATTTTAAGTGAAATCTGGCATATCTTTTAGTAATGATACAAGCTCGTATTGGGTTTAAAAGGAGACATGATGATGACTCGTTTTTTACATTTACTAAAAGATACAGTAAAGATTTTCATCATCTTTACTGGCTGCACTTTGTTGTTTTACTTTGGATTGCGAATGATGAATGAAGAATATGATCAAATTCATCGCTATGATCAACCAGAAGGAAAAGCTGTCAAAGTTTTTCAGTGGGAGGACGAACGATTAATTGATCGTTTATCTATATTTTTTCGGTTAGGGGAGTAAATGTTCATGCAGCATGAACTCAATGACTTTTTTCATTATTTACAGGTAGAGCGAGGGTTATCAGAAAATACCCTTTCATCCTATCGAAGAGATTTACAAAAATATATTGAATTTTTAGGTAATACAAGTCAATTGGAAAACGTCAATCAGATTACTCGTGTGAACATTATGCAATATTTGCATCATCTCAATGACTTGAACCGTTCTTCTGCAACAGTAGCACGAACTCTTTCATCTATTCGGGCATTTCACCAGTTTCTAGTACGTGAACGGTTAGCTGAGAATGATGCTTCGTTACATCTGGAAACACCTAAGAAGGAGAGAAAGCTACCTAAGATTCTTTCTATGAGTGATGTGGATGCTTTATTAAATATTCAAGCAAAAGACCCACTCGCCATTCGTAACAAGGCTATGCTAGAGATTCTATATGCAACAGGTTTGCGTGTAACCGAGCTAGTAACACTAAAAGTTAGTGACTTACACCTTACGATGGGCTTTGTTCGTTGTTTAGGAAAAGGATCGAAAGAAAGAATCATTCCACTTGGCAATATGGCTAAAGAATCGATTGAACTTTATTTAGAGCAAGCAAGGCCATCTTTGCTAAAGCAAAAAAAGGAAGACTACTTATTTGTAAACCATCATGGTAATGCACTGTCAAGACAAGGGTTTTGGAAGATTCTGAAAGCGGTTGCGGAAGAGGTAGGGATCCAAAAAGAAATTACTCCCCATACGCTTAGGCATTCCTTTGCTACGCATTTATTAGAAAATGGAGCAGACCTTAGAGCTGTACAAGAGATGTTAGGTCATGCTGATATCTCCACAACACAAATTTATACACATGTAACAAAAGCAAGGTTAAAAGATATTTATCGCTCGTATCATCCACGGGCGTAATTCTTTTTTATAAGAGGTCTGACCTCTTACAACCTGGTGCATATAGAAAAGCAAACCAGGGAATGTAACATTTATAGGAGGGATGAATCATGGACAATTATAAACGAATTTTTCTAGTTGTAATGGATTCTGTTGGAATTGGTGAAGCACCCGATGCTGAACAATTCAATGACAAAGGAGCGGACACGCTAGGTCATATTGCTGAACATATGGGTGGGCTTAACATGCCAAATATGGGTAAGCTGGGCTTGAGTAATATTCGTCATATCAAAGGTATTGAACCTGCTGATCATCCACTAGCTTATTATACAAAGATGCAGGAAATGTCCAATGGTAAAGATACAATGACAGGACACTGGGAGATTATGGGGTTATATATTGATACGCCATTCAGAACATTTGAAGAGTTCCCTAAAGAATTAATTGATGAGATTGAAGAACGTTCTGGTCAAAAAGTTATTGGGAATAAGCCAGCATCAGGCACTGCCATTATTGATGAGTTAGGTCCTGAGCATATGGAAACAGGCGCACTTATTGTGTACACTTCAGCAGATTCGGTGCTTCAAATCGCAGCGCATGAAGATATCGTACCAATTGATGAGCTCTATGAAATTTGTGAAATGTGCCGTGAAATAACCAAAGATGAAAAGTATATGATTGGACGAGTTATTGCTCGACCGTTTGTTGGTGAACCTGGCAATTTCCAACGTACGTCTAACCGACACGACTATGCGTTAAAGCCATTTGGTCGCACTGTTATGAACGATCTAAAGGATGACAATTATGATGTGATTGCATTAGGTAAGATAGCTGATATCTATGATGGCGAAGGGGTTACAAAGGAAATTCGTACAAAGGACAACATGGATGGGATGGATAAACTAGTAGAATCAATGGATGAGGATTTTACAGGTTTGAACTTTTTAAATCTTGTTGATTTTGATGCGAAATATGGGCATCGTCGTGATCCTCATGGATACGGAGAAGCGCTTGAGTCATACGATCAACGTTTGCCAGAAGTGTTAGAAAAGCTTCAGGATGATGATTTACTGATTATTACGGCCGATCATGGTAATGACCCTATTCACCATGGTACGGATCATACTCGTGAATTGGTTCCTTTACTTGTTTATAACAAGCAAAGAAACGAAGGCAAGGAATTACCTTTACGGACAACATTCGCTGACATTGGTGCAACTGTTGCAGAGAATTTCAATACGAAAATGCCAGAATACGGCACAAGTTTTCTAAAAGATATTAAATAGGGGGAAATGGAATAATGGATGCTACACAAATTAAAGATGCAGCTCAATTTATTCAACAACAAAGTACCAATCAACCATCAATTGGTATGATTTTAGGTTCTGGGTTAGGAGTTCTGGCAGATGAAATTGAAAACCCTGTTACGATTAAATACAGAGATATCCCACACTTCCCGGAATCAACTGTAGCAGGTCACAAAGGACAACTTGTTATAGGTACTCTTGAGGGTAAACAAGTTATTGCAATGCAAGGTCGATTTCACTATTACGAAGGATATAGCATGCAACAAGTGACGTTCCCTGTACGAGTGATGAGAGAGTTAGGTGTGGAGACGTTATTTGTAACTAATGCTGCTGGTGGTATTAATGAAAACTTTAATGCTGGGGATTTAATGATTATTAGTGATCATATAAATAACATGGGTGACAATCCGCTTATCGGACCAAACGACGAAAAATTAGGTGCAAGGTTCCCAGATATGTCCAAGGCATATGATGATCAACTCGCAACTCATGCAAAAGAATGTGCTAATCGTTTAGGAATTACGGTGCAACAGGGGATATATGTAGGAAACACAGGTCCTTCCTATGAGACGGGAGCAGAGGTGCGCATGCTTCGTACTCTTGGTGGCGATGCTGTAGGTATGTCTACAGTACCAGAGGTTATTGTCGCTAATCATGCAGGCATGAACGTACTTGGTATTTCGTGCATCTCAAACATGGCTGCAGGGATTTTAGACCAGCCTTTAACTCATGATGAAGTGATTGAAACGACTCAACAAGTTCGTCAAGACTTCCTGAATTTCGTAAAAGAGACGTTAAAAACTCTATAAAAACTAGCTTCGTTAACTTTCAAATAAGGGTGATGAGAATATGAGAATGTATGATATTATTGCTAAAAAAAGAGACGGCTATACTTTAACGAAGGAGGAAATTGACTTTTTCGTAGAAGGTTACACAAACGGTGATGTTCCGGATTATCAAGCTAGTGCTTTATGTATGGCGATTTTCTTCCAGGATATGAATGACGAAGAACGTGCAAATATTACGACAGCTATGGTGGATAGCGGAGATACGATTGATCTTTCACCTATCGAAGGCATTAAAGTGGATAAGCATTCAACAGGTGGCGTGGGAGATACGACAACACTAATTTTGGGGCCATTGGTTGCTTCTCTTGATGTACCTGTTGCAAAAATGAGTGGTCGAGGATTGGGTCATACTGGTGGAACCATCGATAAGCTAGAAGCGGTGCCTGGATTCCATGTGGAAATCGACAAAAGTCAATTTATCGATTTAGTAAACACAAATAAACTATCCGTTATTGGTCAAACTGGTAACTTAACACCTGCTGACAAGAAATTGTATGGCCTTCGTGACGTAACAGCAACTGTTAACTCTATACCTTTAATTGCAAGTTCCATCATGAGCAAGAAAATTGCAGCTGGTGCGGATGCTATTGTGCTTGATGTAAAAACGGGTGCTGGTGCCTTTATGAAGAGTTTAGAGGACTCAAAAGCATTAGCTGAAGCGATGGTTCGTATTGGGAATCATGTTGGCCGTAACACAATGGCTGTTATTTCTGATATGAATCAGCCACTAGGTCGAGCAATTGGTAATGCTTTAGAGGTTGAAGAGGCGATCGAAACCTTGAAAGGGAATGGTCCAGAGGATTTAACGGAATTATGTTTAACTCTCGGAAGTCAAATGGTAGTACTTGCCGGTAAAGCAGATACGCTTGATGAAGCACGTCAAAAGCTAGAAGAAAACATGAAAAATGGCAAAGCACTTGAGAAATTTGGAACGTTCCTTAAATCTCAAGGTGGTGACGAACGCGTAGTAGAAGATTCTTCTGTTATGCCAAAAGCATCATATCAAATTGAATTAAACGCCAAAAAGTCTGGATATGTTAGTGACATTGTGGCGGATGAAATTGGAACTGCAGCGATGATGCTAGGAGCTGGTCGTGCCACGAAAGAATCAGAAATTGATTTAGCTGTAGGTCTTTACCTGAATAAGAAAGTAGGCGACTACGTAGAAGAAGGCGAATCACTTCTAACCATTTACGCTAACCAAGAAGATGTGGAAGATGTGAAAGAGAAGCTGTATAAGAATATCACAATCTCTGATGAGAAAGTCTCAGCGCCAACTCTTATTCATGATATGGTTACAGGAGAATAACATGTGAGTTAAAAGAGATGCCAAATGGCATCTCTTTTTTTATGACTCTGAAATTTTATGAAGTAATTTTTCTTCTACCTCTTTCTCCGGTGGGAGTCTCATTGTTCCAAGGCCACCTTTGCTTTTGTTGGGATGAACGGAAAAATGGCCAGGTTAGAGTGGAAGGATATTTGAACCTAATTTCTGAATGATGGCATTCACATACAGCTATACAGCGTGAGCGCACGCGTTACAGGTTGCTCTAAAATCGGTGGAATTACTCAGATTCTTCGCGCTCGCTCCTATTTTTGAAAAGTAGCCCCTATTTTTTCATTCTCGCTCCAATTCTCAAAATGTCGCTCCGAACCATTATTTCTCCTCTCTAACCTTCGGGAAATGGGGAGACTACCGTGGAAAAACGGATATGTCGAGACCCCGCAAGGTCGCATTTTGGCCTGAGGACTCTGTACAGTTGCAGATTACCTCGACCTCAAGTCTTCCACATTATGCCTCTTATATGGAAATACAAATATATCTAACTCTATAAACAGATACTAAATTAGAGAAGAAAATAAAAAAAGCATCACCAAAGGCTTTCTTTTTTAAAATATGTCTATTTTATTGTTATAAAACATTCTTAGCTTGGAAAAAATAGCTAACATTACGATTGGAGGGACAACGATGAAAAAGTTTGGTGTCTGGATAACCATTGTATTCGTTATGTTATCGGTTTTTGCTCCAACTTCCTTCGCGGCAGAGGAATCTGGACCTAAGTTAGCTGAGAAAGCAAAATCTGCAATATTAATTGAGAGAGATACAGGTACAGTCCTATACAACAAGAATTCAGATGAAAAGCTTCCACCTGCAAGTATGACGAAAATTATGACATTGATCCTTGTTATGGAAGCTATTGATGAAGGTTCTTTAAAGATGGATGAGAAGGTTCGTGCTAGTGAATACGCAGCTTCAATGGGGGGTTCGCAAATCTTTCTTGAGCCTGGAGAAGAAATGACAGTCAATGAACTATTAAAAGGAGTAGCCATTGCTTCTGGTAATGATGCTTCTGTTGCGTTAGCTGAACGTATTGCTGGTAGTGAAGAAGAGTTTGTTAAGCAAATGAATACGAAGTCAAAACAAATAGGTTTAAAAAATACGCAATTTAAAAATACAACAGGACTTCCAGCTGAAGGACATTACAGTACTGCCGAGGATATGGCGTTGATGGCCAGAGAATTGTTAAAGCACGAGGAAATTACAGAATACACAAGCAAATATGACGACTATCTAAGGAAAGGTACAGATAATGAGTTTTGGCTTGTGAATACAAATAAGCTTGTAAAGTTTTATCCTGGTGTTGACGGATTGAAAACGGGATTTACACGTGAAGCGATGTACTGCTTAACAGCAACAGCCAAAAAGAATGACATGCGTGTTATTGCAGTTGTAATGGGGGCTGAAACACCAAAAAATCGTAACGCAAGTATTTCATCTATGCTTGATTACGCATTTAACCATTATGAAACGGAATCGTTATATAAGCGTTATCAATCTGTAGATCAATTACGTATGATTCGTGCTCAACAACCAACTATTGATGTAGTGACAAGTGAGTCTGTGTCCGTGTTAAAGAAAAAAGGAGAGAAGATTGAGAATGTGAAGGCAAACATCTCCTATCATAAAGATCTATCTTTACCATTTAAAAGTGGTCAAGAGATTGGGGTTTTGACCGTGACAAGTAACGATAAGAAACTATCTGAATCTACATTAATCGTTAAAGATGATGTAAAGGAAGCCAGTATTTGGACGTTATTTAAAAGATCGCTTAATGAAATGGTGAAACATCGATAATTTTTAGAGGATTCGTCGAATCAACACTTCTTTTGGCAGGTAGCAGGATAATGAATGAGAAAAGGAGAAAGACTCACTAACCTAATTTTAGAGGAGGAAGAAACTGTGAGTCTTTCCGTTCACTTTGAAACGAAACAACATGTGCTGTTAGTTCGACTAGCAGGAGAATTAGATCATCATGAAGCAGAAAATTTACGTAATGAGTGGCAGACCATAATGGCGAGACAAGAGCTTAAGCATGTAGTGCTAAACCTTGAATCCCTTAGTTTTATGGACAGCTCAGGGCTTGGGGTCATTTTAGGTAGGTATAAAGAGGTCAAGCAAAATGGAGGGGAAATGGTTGTATGTTCTATTTCACCAGCCGTTCAGCGTTTATTTGAAATGTCAGGATTATTTAAAATTATTCGTTTAGAAGAAAATGAGGCATTTGCACTTGAAACGTTGGGGGTGGCGTCTTAATGAACAAAAATGAGATGCATATTCAATTTTCAGCTGTAAGTGAGAATGAGTCATTTGCACGTGTTACGGTGGCAGCCTTTGTAACACAATTAGATCCTACAATGGATGAACTGACAGAAATGAAGACCGTCGTATCAGAAGCAGTTACCAATTCCATTATTCATGGTTATGACGATCATGACGAAGGACTCGTACATATTGACTGTGTCCTTTGTGAAGGATCTGTTGAGCTAACCATTTGGGATGAGGGTATGGGAATCGACAACATTGATGAAGCAAAACAACCGTTATACACGTCTAAACCAGAATTAGAGCGCTCAGGAATGGGCTTTACGATTATGGAAAATTTCATGGATGAAGTAGATATCACATCTATCCAGGGTCAAGGGACAACCGTAAGACTGGTCAAGCATTTAAAAAAAAGCAAAACCTTATGTAATTAAGGGGACATGCGTATGGATGTGGAACTAAAGCAATCTAAAAAACAAGAACAGTTGTCTGATGAAGAGGTTAAAGTGTACATTGCACAAAGCCAACAGGGAGACCAGGAAGCCCGAAACATTTTAGTAGAGAAAAATATGCGTCTTGTTTGGTCAGTAGTCCAACGATTCTTAAATCGAGGCTATGATCCAGATGACCTTTTTCAAATTGGTTGTATTGGGCTTTTAAAATCTGTTGATAAGTTTGACCTCTCCTATGATGTGAAATTTTCGACCTATGCTGTACCAATGATTATTGGTGAAATACAGCGATTTATCCGTGACGATGGTAGTGTGAAAGTTAGTCGTAGTTTAAAGGAAACAGGCAACAAGATTCGCAGAAAGAAGGATGAGCTAACGAAAGTACTGGGGCGGACCCCTACAGTACAAGAACTTGCTAAGGAGTTAGACATAACGCCTGAAGATGTCGTACTAGCGCAAGAAGCCTCCAAATCACCACATTCCATTCATGAAACAGTATATGAAAATGATGGAGATCCAATTACACTTCTTGATCAAATAGCAGAACAAGACACAAAATGGTTTGATAAAATTGCCTTACAGGAGGCTATTCGTTCATTGGATGAACGGGAAAGACTAATTGTCTATCTAAGGTATTATAAAGATCAGACTCAATCTGATGTAGCTGAAAGATTAGGTATTTCTCAAGTTCAAGTATCAAGGCTTGAGAAAAAAATTCTCAGCTTCATTAAGGAACAAATGAAGGAATAATAAAGATTTAAAAGACTTCCCGCTATGGGGAGTCTTTTTTGTATTTAAATATGTTAAAGAAAAGGAAAATTTATTACATATAAGAGGCATAATGTGGAAGACTTGAATTTGAGATAAAATTTGGTAATCGTACAGAAAGAGCAATGTACCCGTAGATTTAGTTAGAATAAAGGTGGCCGTGGAACAACTCGCGTCCTGCCGGCGAGAGTCTCCTTGTTCCACGGCCACCTTTGCTGTTGTTTGGGAGAAATGGAAACATTGCGAAGTTAGAGAGGTTGAGGTATTTGAATATCTTCTGACGGTCTACACCCTAGTAAGTTCTAGTATAACAATTGGTTCATAACAAAAAATTCTTTGGCAAGAAAGCTAATGAACATTTAGTTCGCTGCTTGTAAAAAATAAAATTTTATTTGTCCGTAAGGTCTACCCAAAGAGGGTTTTCACTAAAAATAAGGCTTATATGTCCTTCCGGGAGACATACAACATTTGGCCGCGGATCCGATACCCATTAATCGGCTTGGGGTGAAGGGGAACGCGAGACTCCCGCGGGAGAAAGAGGTTGGAGAGATTTCGGAGGGGGCAAAGCGACTGAGAAGGCTCACCAGCTCGCCCGCAGGAACGCGAGTTGCTTCACCGTAACCCCCTTCCACTTTTCAAGTATCAGACCCATCACCTTTTGAATATATCTTGAATCCAAGTCTTCAAGATAATGTGGCGATTATGGAAAGTAAATATTTAACAGTGTTGTAGGTTACAAATACAAGGCTTTGTAACAAGAGAGTGTGGAAATTATATGGAACTAAACGGATTACGAATGATAAGCCTTTATGTAACTCATACTAACCGTAAACTTCTCTAGATAAGGAGGGGTGTACATGAGTTCGACAATTTATATCAGAATGAAAAGTAAAATACAAGCAAAGAGAAATCAAACCTTATACTTATCCGATGTTGCTTATATCTCCGGTCATGAAGAATGGAAGGAAAAACTAAAAGATGTGGAGCTATATCGTATAAAAGGAACAGATCGAAACATTGTCATTTTGGATGTTTTTCGAGTTATCTATACACTACATCAGCTTTATAAAGAATTGGAGCTTCAGGCAATTGGACCAAATCAGACCATAGTTACGATACCAACTAATAAAAAGCAACCTTCTCTTATATTGGTGTGTGTGATTTGGATGTTGTTATTCATTGGTGCTGCTATGGCGATTATGAATTTTCATTATGATGTCAGTATGGAAGAAGTGCAGCAAAGGCTACATTTTTTACTCACCGGAGAAGAAGAAGAACACCCTTTATGGATTCAAATCCCATATTCACTTGGATTAGGTTTAGGTATGATTTTATTTTTCAATCATTTATTTAAAAAGCGAATCAATGAAGAACCAAGTCCACTTGAGGTTGAAATGCATAAGTATCAACAAGATTTAGATCAATACATCGTTTACCATGAAAACCATATTACGAAGGATAGCGATCCAAATGATTCATCCTCTAATTGAATCGTTTATCGGTTTAGCTTCTGGTTTAGCAGTAGGTGCTGGCTTTGTTGCATTTCTTACTGTTTTAGGTATCATTCCTAGGCTCGTGCAACTAAGTAAGAGTGCCAAATACACTAGATTGTATGAACTATGTGTGGTTCTAGGTGTATTGCTAGGTACTCTGTTATCTTTTGACGATATTCCGGTTTCCTTACCGCTGATTATTCTTGCTATATGGGGTGGTTTTCACGGTGTGTTCATTGGGATGTTAGCTGCAGCATTAACGGAAGTACTAAATGTATTCCCCATTCTTGCGAGACGGGTAGGCATGGAGAAAAGTTTGTTATGGTTTTTAATGGCAATCGTCCTAGGAAAAATTTTGGGGTCATTGTTTCAATGGACCATTTTTGTAAACTAAATGAGGTGTGAATAGATGAGTGAAAAATTTAATCAACAACAATATGACCAAACGGTTAAAGAGTATCAACCTAAGCCAAGTATATTTGGAAACTGTATAAGAGCTTTTTTGGTTGGTGGGAGTATTTGTTTATTTGGGCAGTTCTTAACAGTGGTATATATGGATTTATTTAATATGACAGAGCGTGAGGCCGGAAATCCAACAGTTACAACTCTTATTTTGTTAGCCGCTTTATTAACTGGGTTCGGAGTGTATGACAAAATCGCTCAATTTGCTGGAGCTGGTTCAGCCGTTCCTGTTACGGGGTTTGCAAATTCTATTACAAGTGCAGCATTAGAACATAAAAGTGAAGGGTTGGTTCTAGGGGTAGCTACAAATTTATTCAAGCTTGCAGGCTCTGTGATTGTATTTGGAGTGGTTGCGGCTTATGTAGTAGGAATTATTAGATACCTATTTCAATCAATCATGTAGGAGGAATGGTGATGCGTAAAGCTGGAAGACAGACTTGGATGTATGAGAATTACTTATATTTAAACTCGACAGGAACTGCTGTAGGCCCTAAAGAAGCTCAAGGACCACTTGCGAAAACGTTTGATATTAGTCATGATCAGTTACATTGTGAAGAAGATAACTGGGAGCTTGCTGAACGTCGATTAATGAAAGAATCTATAGAGGTTTGTTTATCTAAGGCGAACATGTCCAAGGATCAAATTGATTTATTTCTAGCTGGAGACTTACTTAACCAAAATGTTACATCAAATTATGTTGCCAGGTCTTTATCGATTCCATTTTTATGTATGTTTGGTGCTTGCTCCACATCTATGGAAACACTAGCTGTAGGAAGTGCCCTCGTAGATGCTGGGTTTGCTAATCATGTCATTGCAGCAGTGAGCAGCCATAATGCTACTGCAGAGCGGCAGTTTCGATATCCTACAGAGTACGGTGGTCAAAAACCGAAAACAGCAACTTCAACTGTAACAGGTGCTGGTGCAGCTTTGGTTTCAAAAGTGAAATCAGATATACGGATCGAATGTGCCACGATTGGTAAAGTAATGGATTATGGTACAAAAGATCCGTTTGATATGGGTTCAGCTATGGCACCTGCAGCATATGACACAATCAAGACACACTTTGAGGATACAGGAAGAAAACCAGAGGATTATGATTTGATTGTAACAGGTGATTTATCAGGAGTTGGAAGTGTCATACTAAAAGATATGTTGAAAGAAGATGGGTACACAATCGATCAAACTTACAATGACTGCGGATTAATGGTTTATAACAGCGATCAACAAGTATTTGCAGGGGGTAGTGGTTGCGCTTGTTCAGCGGTTGTTACGTATGGGCACCTTGTACAATCTTTGAAAGAGGGAAGATATAACAAAATTTTTGTAGTAGCAACAGGTGCTCTGATGAGTCCGACCATGGTCCAGCAAAAGGAAACCATCCCAACTATTGCTCATGGTGTTGTGCTAATGAGGTCTGAAGGAGGAGGACAATAATGGATTATCTATGGGCTTTTGTCGTAGGTGGAGGTATTTGTGTCATAGGGCAAATTCTCTTTGACATATTTAAGCTAACTCCTGCACATGTTATGTCCTCATTTGTTGTAGCAGGTGCTGTACTTGATGGTTTTGATATTTACGACAAGTTGATTGAGTTTGCTGGTGCTGGTGCTACGGTTCCAATAACGAGTTTTGGACATTCTTTACTTCATGGAGCAATGGAACAGGCCGAGGAAAATGGGATAATGGGAATCGCGATGGGGATATTTCATTTAACTTCTGTGGGAGTCGCTTCTGCAATATTATTTGGTTTTCTAGTTGCTGTCATCTTTAAACCAAAGGGGTAGGTTCCAATGCATGCTAAAAAAGTAATCGTTGTCACAGATGGAGATGAATATGCTCGAAAGGTTCTTTTATCATTATCGGAGACGATAGGAGGCACTTGTCTCGCCCATCTTTCTGCAAATCCAACCACAGCTACGGAACAGGAGATACTTGCTGCTATAAAATCTGCTAAGAGTGAACCTGTTTATGTTTTGTTTGATGATGCAGGTATTCCAGGGATGGGACCTGGAGAAAAATTACTGGAACAAATCGCTAATAATAAGTCTGTTCACATTATTGGAGCAATTGCTGTAGCATCCCATACAAAATTTAGAGAGTGGTCTCGTTTTGATTTTGCTATAGATGGTGAAGGAGAATTAGTTCCGTTTGGTGTTGATAAAGAAGGAATACCTGAAATGGAAATGGGTAGGATAAGCGGTGATACTGTTTATTGTTTAGATCAATTGTCGATTCCAACCATTGTTGCCATCGGTGATATAGGGAAGATGAGAGGAAAAGATGATATTGAAAAAGGAGCCCCTATAACAAGAAAAGCAATTGAGTTAATTCTGGAAAGGGCTGAGGAAAATGAAATCTCAGAGTGATACTCCCATCTTTAAAGATTTAAAAGATACAGAAAAGTTCATGGAGGAACATGCTGGTGTTGGTGTTTCTTTTGACTTAGGGTTTCGTAAAATTATTATTTTTGAACGCGAAATTGATTTATTTTATTTAACAGGTTTATGTGATACCCAATATATTATAGAAATAATGGAAATGTTGGTAGAGATTAATGATGTGGAAAGGCATCGACGTTCAAAATTGGTTTCTATCATTGAAAATAGACTTGTTCATCAACAAGTGAGAAAAGCCACTTCCATGAACGATGCCATTACTCAAATGCTTTCAGGTTTAATTGTAATCTTTATAGATGGAAGCACAGATGCATTTATCGTTGATGTCCGTTCCTATCCTGGGCGCTCTCCTAGTGAACCTGATACGGAAAAAGTCGTACGAGGTAGTCGAGATGGTTATACAGAGAATATAATCGAGAACACAGCTCTAACAAGACGACGTGTTAGGGATGAACGTCTACGCCATGAAATATTTCAAGTAGGAGAACGCTCGAAGACGGATATCTGTATATCCTATTTAAAAGATGTAGCAGATCCCGGATTGATTGAATTAATCAAACGTGAGATAAAACAAATTGATACAGATGGTCTTTCTATGGCAGATAAAACTGTGGAAGAATTTATTGTAAGTCAAGGGAAAATACCGTTCCCATTAGTCCGCTACACCGAAAGGCCAGATGTCGCTTCAGCCCATCTGTTTGAAGGACATGTGTTAATAATGGTGGATACAAGTCCAAGTATGATTATTACACCTACGACGTTCTTCCATCATGTTCAACATGCAGAAGAATATCGGCAAACACCAATTGTCGGTTCCTTTGTTAGATGGATTCGGTATTTTGGTATTTTTGCATCTCTTTTTCTTTTGCCTTTATGGATGTTATTTGTAATGGATCCCACACTTTTACCAGCTAATTTACAATATATAGGCCCTCAAGATGAAAGTAATGTCCCTGTTATTATTCAATTAATATTAGCTGATATTGGTATAGAGTTCTTAAGGATAGCTGCAATTCATACACCAACACCACTCTCAACTGCTATGGGATTGATTGCAGCAGTATTGATAGGTCAAATTGCTATTGATGTAGGATTGTTTATCCCTGAAGTTATTCTATATGTTTCCGTTGCGGCAATAGGATCATTCTCTACTCCAAGTTATGAGCTTAGTGTTGCAAATAAAATTAGTCGTCTGATTTTAATAACCTTAACTGCACTCTTTGGCATAAAAGGATTTATGATTGGGTGTACGCTTTATATTCTAATGTTAACTAGAACCAATTCTCTTAACACGCCATATTTTTGGCCATTTATACCATTCAATTTTATGGCAATGATACAAATCCTATTTAGGGTATCTGTACCATTATCGAAAAAACGACCAAGTATTGTCCACCCTCGAAACGATTACCGTAAATAGTTGATTCTATATTGAATAAACACGCATGGTATGATAAATTTATTTTAATCTTTCAGTGCGTGAAAGGAAAGAAGGCAGGCTCACTGCCTTCTTTTTGTAGCAAAAAATTTATTCTTTTTATAAAATGGGCATAGATAGAATAATCTAAAATAGATTGTTTGTTGGGAGTTGGTAAGCATGAATCGAACAGAAAGTAATGAATTAGGGCATCTAAACATAGCTGGTGTTGATGCTGTAGAATTGGCAAATACATATGGTACACCTTTATTTGTGTATGATGTAGAAGAAATCAGAAAGAATGCCCAACGCTTTGTTCAAACATTTAAGGAGTTAGGTGTTCAAGCACAAGTGGCGTATGCCTCGAAAGCTTTCTCTTCTGTAGCGATGCTTCAAGTTGCTCAACAAGAAGGTTTGAGTTTAGATGTAGTATCACAAGGTGAAATGCATACTGCTATTCAGGCAGAATTCCCTAAAGAACGCATTCATTTACACGGAAACAATAAAAGTGTTGATGAGCTTGAAATGGCTATAAAAGAAGGAATAGGATGTGTCGTAGTAGACAATTTTCTAGAAATTGAGTTACTAAAAGAATTATTAACGAAATACAATCATCAAATGGATGTATTACTTCGCGTAACTCCTGGTATTGAGGCACATACACATGATTACATTCTAACTGGGCAAGAAGATTCTAAATTTGGATTCGATTTATGGAATGGCCAAGCGGAACAAGCATTATTACAGTTACAAGCGAATGATCACATTCAAGTTAAGGGACTTCATTGCCATATTGGCTCGCAAATATTTGAAACACATGGTTTTGTCATGGCAGTTAAAAAGCTTTTTGAAGCATTAGGGAATTGGAAAGAAAAGCATGGATATACTCCTGATGTACTAAATCTTGGAGGTGGGTTCGGTATAAAATACACCGATGAAGATGAACCTTTGCCCCTTGCAACATATGTGAAAGAACTAGTGCAAGAAGTGAAATACCAATCTATGGAGTATGATTTCCCTCTTCCAGAGATATGGATTGAACCAGGTCGTGCCATTGTAGGTGATGCCGGAGTTACCCTTTATACGGTAGGAGCGATCAAACATATTCCGGACGTGCGTACGTACGTTTCAGTAGATGGCGGCATGACGGATAACCTACGACCTGCTTTATATCATGCTAAATATGAAGCGGCTGTAGCGAATAAGATGAATGCACAACTAGAACAAACTGTCTCTATTGCGGGAAAGTGCTGTGAATCAGGAGATATGTTAATATGGGATGTAGACGTTCCTGCATTAGATAGCGGAGATATATTGGCAACCTTTAGCACTGGAGCCTATGGGTATTCAATGAGTAATCATTATAATCGATTTCCTAAATCTGCTGTCGTATTTGTAGAGAATGGTCACCATCAACTTGTTATTCAACGTGAATCATATCAAGAGGTGACTAGACTAGATTTATCTTACGAACGTCCCTAGTATAGAGGAGGAAGCTGTTATGAAAAAAGGAACAATTGAGTTTGAAAATGGAGAAAAAATCGTTTTTGATTTATATGATGATGCTGCACCAGGTACAGTGGAAAATTTTGAAAAACTAGCTAATTCTGGATTCTACAATGGATTAACCTTTCATCGGGTAATACCTGATTTTGTTATTCAAGGAGGGTGCCCAGAAGGATCAGGTCGTGGTGGACCAGGTTATACAATCAAATGCGAAACCGAAGGAAATCCACATAAACATCAACGTGGTGCCTTATCAATGGCCCATGCTGGTAAGGATACTGGTGGTAGCCAGTTCTTTATTGCTCATTCTCCTCAACCACATCTAGATGGAAGACATACGGTTTTTGGCCAGGTTACAAAAGGCTTAGACGTCATTGACCGCGTACGCGTTGGAGATGTAATGAATGAAGTAACGGTGGTAGAAGAGTAGAGTAAGTCATTGAGACTTACTCTTTTTCTTTGTCAGTAAAGAAAAATTAAGTTGATGGCTCTTACATGTCTATCTCCTGCGCCCAGCGACTTGTGTGATTCCGTTGACTCCTAACGATAAGTTAACCTCGAACAAAATACATAGACTTCTTCGGAAAGGATGCTCTTCATAGCTATATAGGGAGAGAAATGGATAAGTTGTCATCGTAAACACTAAATATGAAGGAGATGTGCATGGATTTTTTTGTTATACTCGTTTTCATTATTGCTCCACTTAGTTTGTTTCTGCATGAGTTAGCACATGGAATTGTTGCTTATTTCTTTCAATCTAGTTATATATATATTCAACTTGGCGTAGGGCCTAGCTTATTGAAACAGAAGCACGGTGTTTTTCGTATTTCAATTTGTTTGTATATTTTCCTTGGAGCTTTGGTAGCTTATGAACGTGATCCTGAGCACACGATGTATGAACGTGCAGTAATTTCTATAGCAGGACCGTTTATCAACGCTTTTCTTGTACTATTAGGTTTTGTAATGTATTACGTTGTTGATCATCCATATATATCATTATTTATTGCTTTCAATATATGGATTACTACAGTAAACTTGATACCGTTTAAGTTCGCTAATAAAAAATCTGATGGCTATGTAATTGCTGAAGCTTTATGGAATAGAGTTTTCTCTTCAAATAAGTAATCTTCTATTCGAAAATTAGGTTAAGATAAAAGGGCTTGCATTATGTGTGAATGTCGTTATAATAAGGGAGGAGTGATGAGGGTGAAGAAGAAAAACTGGATACTCTTTCTCATACTCTTAGGTGTTAGTATGACATGGGGAGTCTTGTACTGGGTATTCTTTGTTATTGAATAGGATAAGAATGAAGAGTATAATCTAGTTCAAGCATCTCGTAATTAGAATAGGTAGTACCTTTCGTTGTAAGTAAGGGTGTTACGTTATGAACAGTAATAAACAAGAAAAAAAGCTCTTCTGGTTAATGATGGCTGTTGCCATTATTTTTCTGCTCTCCATGATAGGGAAGTTTTTTTCATAGCGAGGGGTAAATATGTTAATTCGATATAAAAAGAGTTTTGAAAAAATTGCCATGGGTCTTTTATCTTTTATGCCTGAAGAAAAAGAGGTAAAAAAGTTAATAGGAACCATAAAAGAGTATGAAACGAATGAAAATTGGCAATTGTTCTTATGGAAAGAAGAAGATATATTAGGTGCTATTGGTGTTCAAATTGATGAAAGTCAAGAACAAGCGGTCATTCAGCATATTACAGTAAATCCATCTCATCGAAATATGGGAATTGGTAAGAAGATGGTAGATGCAGTGAACAACCAATTAGGATCTAAATATTCAGTATGTTCAAATACAAGAACAGATGCATTTATTGCACACTGTGAGGATAAAGCTAAATAAATGAAGTGAAAGAATAATAAAGCCAGCTCCTATATGATAGGAACTGGCCTTTTTTCACTATTAGACAAAATGAATTAGGACCGATCTTCTTGTCTCTTTTGTAATTGACGCTTTCGCTCTTCAATCACCTCAGAGCGGTCTCTTCGTGAATGTCGATGAATAAGGTCTGTATCTTCAAGTGGACTTGGTGCACCATAGATACAACCCAAATCGTTACATCGTTGTTGTACAGCATATAAAAGTTTTTGATCAATAATAGGGAGATTCATACTTTCATATGGCTTTTTTAATTCAAGTTTGTACATAAGGTCATCGAGAAAACCAATCATTTTGTGTTGATCTAATCCATAATTTTGAAGGTGTTCCTTTTTATTTTGAAGGATTGTACGAGCTTTTTGAGCGGTACGACTCGCCCCTTTATAATTGTTACGGCGATAATGGTACATAGCTACAGCTAACTGGATAAGTCCTACCCATACAGCCTGTCTATCTAAAGGAGTTTCTTCCTTCCATCTATCCTCTAAAAGTTCATGACATTCGAAATAATCCCTTGTTCCATGAAAGTGTGCAAGGTAGTCCACATAGGCTTGATCATACATAAAAAAAGCTCCCTTTACTAAAGTACATTTGATAGAATCAGTGTATAGTTTATCATACATGGTTAAAGACAAGTCAAAATGAAATGCGCGTTAAGCTTTGCTTAACGCGCATAGTGTTACTTATTATAACCAGCTTGCACCTACGATAATCAAAAGAATAAACAATACAACGATTAGCGCGAATCCGCCACCATAACCGTATCCACTCATCTTTGAATTCCTCCTTTTTTCTGTTAACGGATAAATGTTTTTTTGATAACATTTATCTTACGGTATTACCATATGAGGAAAACCTCATATGTGTATGGGCGTTTCCACTAATAAAGTGAATTTTTTATTGTTTATAGATTACAGATTTTATTCATACGAGCGAACAACCATTTATTTCGCTAGATAGAAGCTAGAAAGGAAAAGCATATGAACCAAAGTTATACGGTTAAGATTGACGCCTTTGAAGGTCCTTTGGATCTGCTCCTTCATTTAATCAACCGGTATGAAATCGATATATATGATATTCCAGTGGCCGAAATTACTGAACAATATATGGCGTATATCCATACCATGCAACAATTAGAATTGGATATAGCTAGTGAATATTTAGTAATGGCGGCAACATTGATTGCCATAAAAAGCCAAATGCTTTTGCCTAATCAAGAATTAGAAGTTGAAGATGAAGAATATGAGGAAGAAGATCCAAGAGAAGAATTAATGCGTCGATTAATTGAATACAGAAAATATAAGGAAGCAGCACAAGACCTTAAAGATAAAGAGGAAGAGGCGAACCAGATTTATACGAGACCGCCTCAACAAATAGAAACCGATGAAAAAGAAGCACAACCTATTATGACCCAAGGTGATATTACAATCTATGATATGATTGGAGCCATGCAAAAGCTACTTAACAAGAAAAAATGGGAGCAACCACTAGAGACGAGAGTACAGCGTCAAGAAATTCCTATACAAGAACGCATGGATGAGGTTATGACACAAGTTAAAAGTACACCTCATGGCCTTCGATTTTTTGACTTATTTCCGCAACCAACAAGGTCTCATATTGTGGTAACTTTTATTGCTATTTTGGAACTAATGAAAAATAGAGAAATACTCTGTGAACAATCAAAACACTTTGAAGAATTAGTTGTATATAAATTGGAGGAGTAATATGGACACACAGCAATATAAGGCAATTGCTGAAGGCTTATTATTTGTTTCAGGAGACGAAGGGATGACTCAAAAACAGCTTGCAGAAGTGATGGAAGTAGAGTTGGAGACTGTTCAGTTTGTTTTAGGTGAGTTGAAGCGTGACTATGAACAGGATAGCCGAGGAATTACAGTGATGCAATCGAAAGCCTATTATCATTTAACTACTAAGCCTAAACATGCCGCGTATTATCAACGGCTAATTGATTCTCCACATGCCTCTCGACTATCCCAGGCTGCCTTAGAAACATTGGCAATTGTAGCGTATAAACAACCTATTACTCGAACGGAGATAGAAGAAGTGCGAGGTGTGAAATGTGATGGACCTATACAAACTTTATTAAATCGGTCTCTCGTGGAAGAAAGAGGCCGAAAGGAAGGGATAGGTCGGGCTATATTATATGGGACAACAACTGATTTCCTGACCTATTTTGGATTGACCTCATTAGAGGAACTGCCTCCATTGCCTGAAGGACAAGAAAATGAAAATATGGAAGGTGAAGCAGATCTTTTCTTTGAATCATTTCAAGAGTCTGTAGATTCTGATAAAGAACCTTTCTAAATTAAGGATTATTTGTTGTATGGAAGAATAAGTATGTATAAAACTTGTCTTGAATAGGGGGAATGTTGAATGCAAATTGTTGCTTGTAATGGAATTGAGTTAGAAAAAGAAAAACCAAATACATCAGAAGACTTTTTTAATCAATCTGAGATCTCCTATGTTGATAAGGGGCAAGAACATTCGCTTCGCGTATTATATGTCCGATATTTTGAAACGAATTTATCTCAATTTACACCATTCGAAACAGATCCTATTCTAACGTTAGAGTATGCTACGTTTTTCTTAAGAGATATTGTGGCTTTAGTGGCACTCATTAAATATCCTGAATACAAAAATAGAAAGCGTGTTTACATCAATCATGAAGATGATTTTAATGTTCTTTTTGAAGGTATAAAATGGGATAACCTTAAACAAGTGTTGGTGACCCTCTCAGAAGGGAAGCGATTTGACTTGGAATCCACTTTAGAATTTATTCAAGGATAAAATGTAAAAATCCTGTATTTTTCTGTGAAAAGCCATATAATAGTAGTAATATGAAACCCTTTGGGAGGTTTAATGAATGAATAACCAGTTGGTTATGACTCAATTGGAAGAAGTAAGAGACGTTTTGGGTACTTCTGTACGAAAAATAAGTCATTTCCTTAATCAATATTCTATTCAACAATTGCTAGAAGAAGAAGGTAGTCATGACAAAGGTTATTACGCTTTATTATTGAAGGCATTAAGACGATTAGAGGTCTTTTGTGATGAAGCTTATGAAAAAGTGCAAGGTCTTATGAATTCCCAATCCTTTCATAGACCTGTTGCTGAGAAAGCTTTATATGGTATCTACCACCAATGCATAATGGAATTCTTCTCTCCGAAGAGTGACGCTTGGGGAGAAGATAGCAGAGCAGCTTATACGGGTAAGAATGCGATAACGTATTTTCATCAGCCTCCGTATGCATTAAGGAAATTAATGAATGAATTAGAAGACGGTTTTCAACAAATTAGAGAAGATTTAGCTTTCTATGAATCAGACTATTTTAACCGAAAAAATGACACGAATAAACGCTCCTCATCATAGATGAGGAGCGTTTTCACTTTTAGTAGGCGTTGGGCATACGATAGGGCGAGGTGATGGTATGCTAACAGCAAAAAAACAATACCTACATTCGTTGTTGAATTGGGCTGAAGAAGTAGAAAAAAAAGTTAATAGCACTCATATGTCTGAAGAAAATCAAAAAAAATGGAATAACCAAATGAAGGAGTGGAAAAAAGACATTCAAGAAGTGTTGCAACAAGATGATATCTCTCATGAACAAATGAACAACCTTCAAGCTCAAGGACAAAAATTACTGCAAAGCTTGGGTGCTTATTATGACAATGAGCGGGAAAAGAAATCAGTTCCCACTGGAGAGCATAAATTGCCACCACTACCTTATCCTTATGACGCCCTAGAGCCATATATTTCGAAGGAAATTATGCGGCTTCATCACGATGTGCATCACAAATCGTATGTGGATGGTTTGAACAAGGCAGAAAACAAGTTAGCTGAACTCAGAAAGACAGGTAAAGATGACTTAATTAAGCATTGGTTACGACAACAATCATTTAATGGCTCGGGACATTTCTTACACACGATATTTTGGTTTAACATGAAGCCAAATGGTGGTGGCAAACCAAAGGGAGATCTGTTAAAGCAAATCAATAAGGATTTTGGAAGTTTTGCGGCATTTAAAAAACAATTTTCTGATGCTGCCAAGTCAGTTGAAGGGGTAGGATGGGCGATATTAGTATGGGAGATGCGTTCAGGCCGCTTAGCCATTCAAACCGTTGAGAAACACCAAATGTTTTCACTATGGGATGTTGTGCCTCTTCTTGTCCTAGATGTATGGGAGCATGCGTATTACCTGCAATATCAAACAAAACGTGGGGACTACGTGAAAAATTGGTGGAATATAGTTAATTGGGATGATGTGGCAACACGTTTTAATTCTGTGAAAGATTTAATTTGGAGCTTATACTAAGTTCACGGGTTTCTTACATGGAAATAGCACCAAATTTCTTATGTAACTCGCAAAATAAATCTTATATACAATAATAGAACATAAATAAGCTCAGAATTTGCTCTGAGCTTTTTATAAGCAGTCTTTTATTAACAATCGCCCCATTATCTTGAAGACTTGGATTCGAGATATATTCAAGAGGTGATGGGTCCGATACTTGAAAAGTGGAAGGGGGGGATTACGGTGAAACAACTCGCTTTCCTCGGGCGAGCTGGTGAGCCTTCTCAGTCGCTTTGCTCCCTCCGGGGTCTCACCAACCTCTTTCTCCCGCCGGAGAAAGAGGTAGGCAAGACCCCACAGAGCCCCGATTTTTGGGCTCGAGGAGGCTTGCCAGCTCGCCGGCAGGACGCGAGTTGTTCCACGGCCACCTTTATTCTAACTAAATCTACGGGTACATCGATCTTTCTGTGCGATCACCAAATTTATCTCAACTTCAAGTCTTCAAGATTATGCCTCGATTACTGAATAACAACATAAAGGAGTATTTAATGATTGAGGTTGGTTTAGAAAATAAAATAGAAATTTGATAGTTAATGGAGCGGGGTTTTTACATCTAACTATCATATGCCCGTCCTTCCTGCATATGTTAGTACAAAGATTAATGAATGGAGGACCCTCCCTTGAGATTGAAGTGGCTTATGATTATTCTATTATGTTTGCTAATAGTACATACACCGATAATGAGTTACGCAAGTCCTGGTGTGTCAGCGCGAAATGCAGTTCTTATGGAGCAATCTACTGGACGAGTCTTGTTCGAGAAACAGGCGCATAATAAAGAAAAAATAGCTAGTATAACCAAGATTATGACAGCAATTGTAGCAATTGAATCTGGAATGCTAGAAGATACTGTGAAAGTGTCAAAACGTGCAGTTTATGAGGAAGGTTCGTCAGTTTACTTAGAACAAGGCGAAAAAATGAAGCTAAAAGATTTGGTATATGGGCTCATGCTACGGTCGGGTAATGACGCTGCGACAGCTATTGCGGAACATGTAGGAGGTAGTTTAGAAGGTTTCGTTTTTTTGATGAACCAAAAGGCTGCATGGATTGGGATGGAAAATTCCCATTTTGCTAATCCTCATGGATTGGATGCGGAAGATCATTATTCTACAGCCTATGATATGGCTCTCCTTACTCGGTATGCTATGAATAACGAGGTATTTAGAAAAGTTTCAAGTACAACAACCTATAAAGCAGAATCTCGAACGTATGCTTGGGGCAACAAAAATAAAATGTTAACTAAATATTATGCTCATAGTACTGGTGGTAAAACAGGATATACAAAAGCTGCAGGAAGAACGCTAGTGAGTACTGCTGAGAAGGATGGTATGGAGTTAATCATGGTAACACTTAATGCACCTGATGACTGGAATGACCATCGAAGTATGTTTGAGTGGGGATATGAAACGTATGATCTGCGAGAGATTCAAGAAAAAGGGGGATTACAGTTAGAAGAACAACATAACGAGGGCGCTTCCGGTTACTTATGGGAACCTGTGATTGTTCCTCTTACCAAAGAAGAAGCGGCCAAAATTGAAGAAATAACCTACACGTTAAAACCTAATAATTTAGAATCAATTCATACAGTTCTAGGAAAAGCAGTTTATCAATTAAATGGTAAAGAAATTGTAGAGGTATCGGTGATGGCTGAGCCAGCAAAAGTACAATCCTTTTGGGAGGATACAGTAGAAGTATTTAAACGAATGTTAGGAGTATATTAAATGGTTAACATCATATGGGTGATGATGGCTGTAATTGGGATTCTATACGCTATGTTTAATGGAACCATGTCCGATGTGAATAAAGCATTATTTGAGAGTGCTGATGACGCTGTCATGCTATCGATTAGCTTAATTAGTGTGTTGGTGTTTTGGATTGGATTAATGAAAATTGCAGAAGCATCTGGATTATTAGAAGGAATGGCGAAATTGTTCCGTCCCATTATTACTAGGCTTTTTCCAGACATACCTCCGAATCACCCAGCTATGGGTTACATTTTATCAAATGTATCAGCTAATATGTTTGGTCTTGGAAATGCAGCTACTCCTATGGGAATCAAGGCTATGCAGGAAATGAAAGAACTTAACCCTTCAGAAGAGGCAAGCCGTTCTATGATCACATTCTTAGCGATAAATACGTCTAGTGTTACCTTAATTCCGACAACAGTTATTGCCATACGCATGAAATACGAATCAATAGCTCCAACAGAAATTGTTGCGACTACCATTATTGCAACGTTAATCTCTACGTTTGGCGCTGTATTAGTTGATAGGTTATTTTATTCCTTACGATCAAGGAGGGGACAGTAATGGGGATAATCACAACTGTGAGTACATGGATAATTCCGTGTATCATATTGCTAGTATTACTTGTAGGTACGTGGAAAAGAGTCCCAACTTACGAAACGTTTGTGGAGGGTGGAAAAGAAGGGGTGAAGTTGGCCTTTTCTCTCCTCCCTTTTTTATTAGGTATGATGGTTGCTATTGCCATTTTTCGAGCATCAGGAGCAATGGAAGCATTTGTTTCTTTATTAAGTCCTTTATTAGGCTTAATAGGTGTACCTTCTGAAATTGTTCCGCTAGCTTTAGTTCGTCCTATTTCTGGAACAGCTGCATTGGGTATGACTACAGAATTAATTGGCACCTATGGACCCGATTCTTTTATAGGTAGACTTGCTTCTACAATGCAGGGTAGTACGGATACGACATTGTATATCATTACAGTGTATTTTGGTGCGGTTGGTATAAAGCGAATGGGAGATGCTCTAAAAGTTGGACTAATAGCTGATTTTATTGGTATAATTGCTTCAATAATAGTAGTTTCGATTGTTTTCGGTGGTTAAAAGCGTTACCATAATTATGGTATCATGTTTACTTTATCTTTCTTTTTAGCCTTGCTGTCTTTGTGTAAGCCTTGCCAATAGGTAAGTGTTCTTCACGCTTTCAGAAAAACTAAATCGTTTGAAAGGGAGTAAATATAAGCGCAATTAGAACTCTGTCTGCGCCTAAGGCTTGCCATTTGGCAAGTTTTCTTTATTGTATAGGAAACTAAAAAAATGTTGGCTTGTGTATAACTTAATATGTATAGGGGCCACATCCAGCTCCAGCGCCTAGTATGCTTCCCTCGCCTTTGTACGATAAGTTAACATCGAATCACGCATGTTTTCGTGTTTCCTTTATCTCCTACGGAATCAGGTGAAGTTCTGGGTTGAAGGAGGTTCGATTAAGATCGCTGCATCGTGCACCAACATCGAAACTGACCTACATCCTTGTAGGCCCGCCTCACGTAGCAACACCGAACCAAACTACGTCGTGTAGGCCGCAGCATATACGTCGCTAAGCGGGCGCCCTGAGCTTTTGTTCTTGTTTTAGGAATTTTATAACGATAGGGCATGGAATAGATGAATAAGAAGGAGATTAATATGACGAATAATAAAGAGAGATTACAAAAGGTAATAGCTAATAGTGGTGTAACATCTAGAAGAAAAGCAGAACAACTTATTACGGAAGGTAAAGTAAAGGTGAATGGAAAGGTCATTACAGAGCTAGGTACAAAAGTTAACCCTAATGATGATATAGAAGTCAATGGAGTTCCCGTTGAAAAGGAAGCACCTGAATACTATTTATTATATAAGCCACGTGGGGTTATATCCAGTGTGAGCGATGATAAAGGTAGAAAAGTGGTGACAGATTATGTACCTGAAACGGATAAACGTATCTACCCTATCGGAAGGTTAGACTATGACACTTCTGGTTTAATTCTGTTAACGAACGATGGTGGTTTTGCCCAAGAGCTTATGCACCCTAAACATCAAATTGATAAGGTATATGTTGCCAAAGTAAAAGGAATACCATCAAAAGAAGAATTATCTTCTTTAACAAAAGGAGTTCAAGTAGATGGTGAGTATTTAAAAGCTGTTCATCAGCGTGTCATTTCAACAGATCGCAAGAAAAACACAGCTATCATACAACTCACACTACATGAAGGGAAGAACCGTCAAATTCGTCGCATGTTTGAAGCATTAGGCTATCCAATAGATAAATTAAAAAGAGAGCGATATGCATTTTTAACGACCCAAGGATTACAGCCTGGAGACTGTAGAGAATTGACGCCTCATGAGGTTAAGAAACTCAGAAAAGCTGCTGACGAAAATGTTAACTAAATTTTCACAGGTTATTTGCTTCATAAGTGGTATAATGTGCGAGGGGAGTGAGTAGCATGGCAAACAAAACAAACAAAAAGAAAAAAAGACTTATATTTCGGAGCGTGATGCTTACTATTATGCTTGCTGCAGTAGCCTTCGCCTTATACTCTAATTTTACGAAAGACAAGAAAGATATATTGCAAGTTGGTGAAGAAGCACCTAATTTTAAGCTTGAAACAATAAATGTTGAAGGAAAAGAGACATTAACTTTGGATTATTTTGAAGGAAAAGGTGTCATGCTAAATTTCTGGGCAGATTATTGCCCACCTTGTAAAGAGGAAATGCCTTATATGCAGCAACTCTATCCTGAATATAAAAAGAAGGGCGTTGAAATTCTAGCAGTAAACTTAGACCAAGGTGAGTTAGTAGTTGAGAACTTCATTGAAACTCATGATCTTACTTTTCCAATTGTCCAAGATAAGAGTGGACAGGTGATGGAACTGTATGATGTAGGATCTCTTCCTGCAACCTATTTTATTGGTCCAGAAGGTGAAATTGAACATAAAGTAATCGGAGCATTAACATTAGATAAGATTGAAGGTTACTTACAGGAGATTAAACCGGAATCATAAGCATTCACCAGATTGAGAGGTTTTTGTATGAACAAAATTACTTGTGAATGCGGGCATGTGAACCCTGAAGGGACCGTTCTTTGTGAAGCATGTGGGAAACCGATAGAAGGAAACCAACATATAAATGGGAATCAACCAAACAAATTACTTAACATGCGCTACGATGGTAGTGCAAGAAGATCACAGACGTATAATAAAACATTTGTCGATAAAATTTGGAATTTCTTTTCCTCCGTTAAAGTAGGAGTTTGGCTTATTGCATTAACATTAATAGCTTCAGCTATTGGAACCATATTCCCTCAGGAAGCAAATAACCAGTCGCCATTGCCTGCAAACCAGTATTATGAACAGAATTATGGGATTGCTGGGAAAATCTATTATCAGTTAGGATTTCATGATCTATATGGGTCCTGGTGGTATATGATACTTGTAGCTTCCATTGGCATATCACTTGTCATTGCAAGTCTCGATCGATTTGTTCCTTTATATCGAGCGTTAAAGAAGCAAAAGCCAAAACGGCATGAGACGTTTCTTAAACGTCAACGTATATTCGGACAAGCTGAGCAAGCAACAGAGGAAGATAAAAAAGCTCTAGTTCAAGGGTTAAAGAAACAGCGATATAAAGTGTATGAACAAGATGGTCATATTTTAGCAGAGAAAGGTCGCTTTGCTCGTTGGGGTCCTTATGTTAATCATATTGGCTTAATCATCTTTCTTATAGGTACGCTATTACGTTTTGTACCCGCGATGTATATTGATGAAAGTATGTGGGTACGTGAAGGGGAAACTAAACAAATACCTGGTACAGATCGTCAATACTATATTAAAAATGAAGATTTTTTTGTAGAAACATACGATAAAGACGACCCGCGTTATCAAGAGGCCATTAAAGAACAAGGTGGTTCAGTCGTTAAAAACTATCAAACCAATGCGGTTCTTTATGAACGTACAGACGAGGCACTTCCAGGGTCTGAACCTGAATTGAAAAAGATAAAAGAAGGCGCTATTCAGGTCAACCGACCAATCAAAGTAGATCGCTTTGCTCTTTATCAAACAACCTATCAATTAGATGAATTTAAAACGATGACGTTTAAGCTACATGAGAAGGAAGATTCGGAAGAGAAAGAGCTGGATACCTTCACAGTTGATTTAGTAGATCCGAAATCGGAGTATAATCTAGACAATGGAATTCGTGTTAAAGTGGATAGTTATTTCCCAGAGTTTGAAATGCAAAATGGGGAACCTACCTCTGTATCAAAATATCCTAAAAATCCAGCTTTTGTATTCAATATATTCACTCCAGAAAATCCCGACAAACCTGAAGTTAGCTTTGTTGGTATAGGCGCAAATCTCGATCCTAGTGGAGAGAACCAATATAAGGTAGGACTAAAAGACTTTGAAACAAGAGATGTAACGGGCTTAACCATTACCAAAGATTTAACCTTACCTATTTTAGGGCTTGGTGGGCTTATTTTTATGATAGGCGTTATTCAGGGTATGTACTGGAATCATAGACGTATTTGGATTCATCCTCACGATGAAGGTGTTTGGATAGCGGGGCACACGAATAAAAACTGGTTCGGGATTAAGCGTGATCTTGAAAAGATAGTCGATGGTACGAATGTGCCAATGGTTACTGATCAAAATGAACTGAAAGAATAACCTCCTTATTTATGTAGAAAGAATATATTAGGGAGGTTGAGGAGGGTGAAAAATGGAATTAACTACTATTAGTAGTAATTTATTATATGGTGCCTTTATCTTATACTTAATTGCTACGTTCTTTTTCGGAGGTACAATCCGTGCTAAGGGAAAAGAGAAAGTTAGTACAAGATCGGGAAATATCGCAATCACAATTACTGTCATCGGATTTCTATTGCAGGTTGGTTATTTCATAACAAGGTGGATTGTAAGTAAGCATGCACCTGTCAGTAATTTATTTGAATTCACAACTTTCTTTGGTATGATGCTCGTCTTTGCGTTTATTATTATTTATTTTATTTACCGATTAAATTTACTCGGTTTATTTACTTTACCAGTAGCTTTACTAGTTATTGCTTATGCGAGCATGTTTCCACAAGAAATATCTCCATTAATACCAGCACTAAAAACCCATTGGCTATATATTCACGTTACGACGGCAGCAATAGGTGAGGCTATTTTAGCTGTAAGTTTTGCAGCTGGTTTAATCTACTTAATTAAGACGGTAGATCAATCTAAGCTTACGAAAAAGACGTTTTGGTTGGAGTTTGTCATTTATGCACTTTATGCGACAATTGGTTTTGTCGTAATCACATCTGTATTCAGAGGTATTGGATATGATTCGACTTTCCAAATCCCTTCAGAAGTGGAGAATGCTGAACCCACACAGGTTGAATTCACACTTCCTGCTATAACGGGGCCTCATAATGGAGAATTAATTACAAATGGTGCAATGCAACCTTTATTCAACGTACCAGGTTGGATGGAAGACGCTAAAGCCGCCAGTAAGTTGAATACCTTCATCTGGTCGCTACTAAGTGGTCTTATTTTATATGGATTAACTTTATTAATTTTGCGAAAACGAGTGGCTGCTGCTATACAACCATTTTTAACAAAAGTGAATCCTGATTTAGTAGATGAAGTTTCTTATCGGGCTGTAGCAATAGGATTCCCAGTTTTCACGTTGGGGGCTCTGATTTTTGCTATGATTTGGGCGCAACAAGCATGGAACCGTTTCTGGGGCTGGGATCCAAAAGAGGTTTGGGCTCTAATAACGTGGTTGTTTTATGCAGTATTTTTACATCTTAGACTTTCTCAAGGCTGGCAAGGAGAACGTTCAGCTTGGTTAGCAGTAATTGGTTTTGCCATTATTATGTTTAATCTTATTGCTGTAAACTTAGTGATTGCCGGTCTACATTCCTATGCTTAAAGATTGAAAGACAAAAAGGCTACTGATCAATTGATTTGTAGCCTTTCTTTTACACATTGTGATAGAAGACAAGACTAATTACTTAAAAGTGAAAAGATATATCTTAAGGAGGCATTATTCATGGAGCAAGAACAAGGTGGGAAAGTTTTAGTAGTAGATGATGAGGATCGTATCCGTCGATTGATTCGGATGTACTTAGAACGAGAAAATTTTGAAGTTACAGAAGCTGAGGATGGAGACGAAGCACTTCAATATGCATTTGAAGAAGATTTTGATGTCATCTTACTAGACTTAATGATGCCAGGAAAAGATGGGATTGAAGTTTGTCGAGAACTTAGAGAGAAGAAGGCGACTCCTGTGATTATGCTGACCGCTAAAGGGGAAGAAGCCAATCGAGTACAAGGATTTGAAGTTGGAACAGATGACTATATCGTCAAGCCATTTAGTCCAAGAGAAGTAATACTTCGAGTGAAAGCATTATTGCGCAGATCTTCTTCTACAAAATTCTTGCAAACAGATACAAAAACAAAGGATATTTTAGTATTTAATCATTTAACGATTGAAAATGATGCCCATCGAGTAAAAGCTGATGGGAAAGATGTTAGTCTTACCCCTAAAGAATATGAACTGCTATTATTTTTAGCTCAATCTCCTGATAAAGTATTTGATAGAGAAGAATTATTGAAGGAAGTATGGCAATATGAATTCTTTGGAGACTTACGAACGGTGGATACACATGTGAAACGCCTACGAGAGAAGTTGAGTAAGGTTTCCAAAGAAGCAGCTAAAATGATTGTAACTGTTTGGGGTGTAGGGTATAAATTCGAGGTCGTTGGTGAGTAATGTTTTGGCGAAGTGTCGTTGGTAAACTGTGGTTTACCATATTACTTCTCGTATCCTTTGTGTTATTTATTTTAACTGTGTTATTACTAGAATTCTTCGAAAGTTATCATGTTTTTCAAGCTGAACAACGTCTCATGCAAAACGCAAAAAAAGTATCCTCTATTGTAGAAGAATATGAAGATGACCGTAATCTCACATTATCTATTGTAGAGAAGATAGTTGATCCCTCTAGTAGGATTGTTATTGCTTTTAGTGAAGAAGATTATTGGATCTCGAATAGCAAAGAAGAGTCAGTACCTATTATTAATATGGATTGGATTCTTGCAAATGAGGATTTATCTAGTGTATTAAAAGATCAAACAAGTGTTAAACAAGAAGATGTATTACCGAGCTCTAAAACGAATGTAATGATTGTTGGTTATCCACTTGAAAACCAAAAGGGAGCAGTCTTTGTATATCAATCTTTAAAATTTGTAGAGAAGACAACATCTGAAACAACAAAAATCATTTTATTGGGAGCTGGGATAGCCATTATCCTAACTACAATATTTGCTTTCTTCCTATCTACTCGAATAACGTCTCCGCTTATAAAAATGAGAGAGGGAGCGTTTGAACTTGCAAGAGGTGAATTTAACACGAAAATACCAATTTTAACGCATGACGAAATTGGTGAGTTGGCTATAGCATTTAATCGAATGGGGCGACAGCTGAAATATCATATTAATGCTCTTAATCAAGAAAAGGAACAGTTATCAGGTATATTAAGGTCTATGGCTGATGGGGTCATAACATTAAATCGCAAGGGGCATATGCTCGTTACCAATCCGCCTGCAGACCAATTTATTGATGCTTGGTTTTTTGAGAATAAGGAACAGACTCAACAAGAACAAGATATCCTTCCTGAAGAACTGCAAGATATTTTACAAGATGTCATTTCTTTGGAAAAAGAAATTATGACAGAGCTCACTGTACAAGGGAGGAGTTGGGTCGTCATTATGACCCCTCTTTATGATAAGTCTTATGTAAGAGGTGCTGTAGCTGTTATTCGTGATATGACCGAAGAACGTAGATTAGATAAACTACGTAAAGATTTTATCGCAAATGTCTCTCATGAGCTTCGTACACCTATTTCAATGCTCCAGGGGTATAGTGAGGCTATAGTAGATGATGTAGCTGAGACAAAAGAAGATAAAAATGAATTAGCTCAAATTATTTATGATGAATCACTCCGTATGGGAAGACTGGTAAATGAGTTACTTGATTTGGCTCGAATGGAAGCTGGACATATACAATTAAACATGGAACATGTACAGGTGAGGCCATTCGTTGAACGAATTATTAAGAAATTTCAAGCTTTAGCAAATGAACAAGACGTTGAGATTATCTTAAATATGGATGAAGAACTAGATAATGAATGCATTACAGTTGATCCTGATCGGATGGAACAAGTAATGACGAATTTGCTTGATAATGCGATTCGACACACAAACGTAAACAGCAGGGTTGAAGTAAGTGTTTCCGTATCTCATGATTACCTTCAACTATCTGTTACGGACCATGGAGCTGGTATTCCTGATGAGGACTTGCCATTTGTGTTTGAGCGATTTTACAAAGGAGATAAATCTCGTAAGCGGAAAAAAGGGAAAGCTGGTACTGGACTTGGTCTTTCTATCGCGAAAAATATCGTAGAAGCTCATAAAGGGACTATTTCTGTTCATAGTATGATTGATGAAGGAACAACTTTCATCATAAAAATTGCTCGAAAGCACGAATAGGGCTAGGTTTTGCCGAAGAATCTTGTTTCGTATGAAACAGGTTAGATAAAGGAACTTTCTTTTTAAGGGAAGGTATGCTACGATATATTTTAACAACAACATAATATGGATTGGGTGCTCACTCTGTGAGCTGAAAAGGGAATCTGGTTCAAGGCCAGAACTGTCCTCGCAACTGTAAGTGTGTACGAAAAGGGAATCCACTGTATGTAACCATATGGGAAGGCCTCTTAGTAGGAAGATACACAAGTCAGTAGACCTGCCTGATTCAGTGTTTCAAAGCTTCGAGGATTGAGCGTTTGAGATGACCAGATGAAACATGATGATTTCATGCTATATCAGTCGTACTCAAAAAGCTTTCCTAGCTGTAGGAAAGCTTTTTTTTATTGTAAAGAAAGTAATAAGTAGGTGGCTCTTGCATGATCTACCTTTAGCGCCCAGCGCCTAGAAAACTTCTTGCCGCTTGCGCCTTTCTTTATTGTGATTAGCTTGGATGGAATTATGTTATGGCCTATCTTAAGTTCAATCCCCTCCATCAAGGATGGACATTACTTACTAAAAGGGGAGATTAAAAAATGATTAAGTTTATTCGTATGTGGATGGTATCTATTTTAGTAGTCGCCGGCTTGTCAGCATGTGGGCAGGCCGAAGGAGGTAACAGTTCTTCTGAAACAAATTCCAATGAAGAGACTCAACAAGAGACTCAAGAAAAAGTACAGGTGACTATTTCCAAAAATAACGGTGAAGAAACAATAGAGGAAAAAGAACTTTCGATAGAAGCAGGTCAAACAGTCTTTGAAATAATGGATGAAAACTTCAAATTAGAAACAGACAAGAGCGGTGGTTTTATTACAGCCGTTGAAGGTGTGAAAGCAAAGGAAGAGGATAAAATGGCTTGGTTTTATTCTGTTAATGGCAAAGAAGCTGAAGTAGGTGCCAAAGAATATGAATTACAACCTGGTGACACTATTTCGTTTGACATGCATAGCTGGGAGTAAGTAAATGAATATTCGGAAGCTAACCCTAATTGCTTTATTAGCGGCATTAGGCACAGTCGGTCGCTATGCCTTTTCCTATATTCCCAATGTCCAGCCTGTTACTGCATTAATTATTATATGTGGAATTTGGCTAGGTCCCGTAGCAGGTGTAACGCTTGCTGTATTATCAACCATCCTTTCCAACATGTTACTAGGAATGGGGATATGGACGCTCAGTCAAATTATTGCTTGGGCAATTATAGGACTATTGAGCGGGTTATTAGGAAAATACAATGGTAAATTGCCTGTATGGTTTATCGGAATCTTTAGTGGGATTGCAGGTTACTTTTATGGATTTGTGATTTCACTTGCTTACGGTACAATCGGCGATCACTTTTGGCTTTATTATCTAAGAGGAATTCCATTTGACACAAATCATGCTATTGGAAATGTTGCATTCATCATCATTTTATATCCTGTACTCTCCAGGTTGTTTCAGCGTTATGGAAAGGATATAAATCAATCAACGACCTCTTTAATGTATAATAATAGTAACCTTCATAATCATCATAAAGAACGTGGAGTCTCTTGACTTTTTCTTAAATAGTTAGTCTAGCACTTTTTTAGTGCTAGGCTTTTTTGATTGTATATCATAATGTAAAAATGAGCCCGTGTATGCTTCGCTCACCTCTGTACGATAAGTCCACTTAAAAAGGGATACATAAGGACTTACATATCAATTCTTCTCATTTTAAATGATTAGAATATAGGTTATATACCTATTCAAAAAAAGGAAAATATTTTATAGTTGTATAAGTTGCAACCTTTTTAATACATAAACGACTAATCAGTGAACGGGAGGTTCTTGAATGAAGGCGGTTTTTCAAGAGCTCTATGAAAAATACCATCAAGATGTGTATCAGTTTCTATTTTATATGGTGAAAAATCGTGAGCAAGCTGAAGATCTCGTTCAAGAGGTATATATAAAGGTCATGAACTCGTATGATCGCTTTAAAGGAGAAAGTAGTGAAAAAACATGGCTATTTTCTATTGCCAGACATGTTGCTATTGACTATTTCCGAAGGCAAAAAAGAAAGCGGAATAAGATATTGGAGTTTTTTGACTGGGGAGAAAGTGGACATCTAATTGAAGATGAAGACCCTATACCTGAGGATATTGCTGTTCAGAACGAAGAGATACAAAAGATGTATCAATGTTTGGATAAATGTTCTGTAGATCAAAGAAGTGTTTTGATTCTTCGTTACATTCAGTCAATGTCTATTCAAGAAACAGCAGATGTGTTAGGTATGAGTATAAGTAAAGTGAAGACAACCCAACATAGAGGCATGAAGAATCTACAGCAGTTAATGGAAGAAGAAGGTAGAAAGGAGGGAGACAATCATGAAGCGAGATAAACAATACAATGAAGAAGAAATACAAAACCTCCTTAAACAAATGCCGGCAGTTCAGGACAGGCAAACGGCAGAACAACTGTATAATTCCATTTCATCACAGCTAACTCATGAACCAAAACCTCCCCCTTTCTATAAACGGACCTGGTTTCCTGCAGCGGCTGCAGCTTTTGCTATACTAATGGTTGTAGTAATTAGTATGGCGTTCATGTTTAATCAAGGTTCAAGGATGGCCGATGAAAATAAAATAACAGAGAATAATGAGTCATCATCCAACGCTGGAGATAGTCAAAGTAGTGAAGATTCTGGTGAATCAGCTCCGCAATCTAATTCTACATCCGAAGAGAGTGCTGAAGGTAATGAATCCTCTCAACAGAAAGATAATAAAACAGAGGATTCAAATGAAGAGAATTATTCAACAGGTGAAACATCTCAATCAGGCGGGGATCAAGGGCAAGCAGAGTCTTCTCAGAACTCAGCTTCCACTGAAGGTCAACAGGAGTCATCCGATTCTTCAGCTGAGAATAGAAAATCAGACTCAAAACAAGAAAAAACCAACCAAGAGAATCAAAGTGATGATAATCAAATGACAGCTCAAAAAGATGATTCATCTGAAAATAATAAAACAAACGAGAATGATGCCAGTTCTGCTGAGACCAATAAAGACAATGCTCCATCAACATCGGATGAAAAAGAATCCCCACAATCACAAGAAAAACCAACATCAAATCACACTGAAGCGGAAAGTGGAGATGCTGAGCAAGAAAACAAACCTTCTCCTGAAAATGAGGGTGATACGGAGGGGGCAAAACCTTCACCTGATGAATTTGAAGATGGGCCTAATGTAGCTACGTCAGAAAATGAGAGCAATAATCATACGTTTCAAGGTATAACTGGACCTTCTTCAACTAAAATAAACAATGTAGCAACGATAAATGAAAAAGAGCACTTTGCAACAGTAGGTTTACCTATTAATTCTGGTAAAGGTATAATACCTGTTTCCTTTATAGCACCGAAGAAATGGGGGAGCCTAGAAGCTATTTACAATCAAGTTGGACATTCTATCCACTCGAAACAATGGGGATTAGGACCTTATTTATTCAATGATGTAACATTTACATTTCATAAAGATAAAAAAACAATTACGGCAGCGTTCCCTAAGGGTTATGAAACACCGAAAAATGCTCTAGAAGAACAAAATATAATACAATCTCTAAAGGTAATGTTAAGAGATCATTCTTTCCAAACTATTCAGCTTAAACATGGGGGGGAGCGTGGACTATCATTTAAGCATGCTGGAGAAATTTCCTCGATAAACATCGATTCTAATCCAAAACGTACGTACACTATTTTTCGAGGGGACCAACAGTTTCTAAAGCCACTGTACCTGGAGGAGAGTACGACCATAAGTGAAGCAATTCGACGTATGCAAAAAGCAAACGATGGAAAAGGGGTTTCTTCAAAAATGATTGAGTTTACATCCATTACATCGAAAGGAAATCGACTAGAGCTATATCTAAGTAGTGGTCAATTGATTGATGGAGCTAATGAAACCATGATGATTGAGGCAATCTTAATGACTGCTAAATCCTATGGGTTTGAATCAGTGTTTTTTAAAGGCGCGGGAATTTCTAGTGTTGGTGATTATTCACTGACTGAACCAATACAAGTACCTACAGTAGTAAATCCTAAAAAGTTTCTACTACCTAACAGGGAAAACACACAGAATAAGTAATATAATGAAGCCCTATAGCCATTTTGGCTATAGGGCTTCATTTAATAACGAATAGATTAGTTGTTCTCTTTGTAACGTGTAAGACAATCTTCAATAAGTTTGTTAGCAGCTTCTACGCCTTCCCATTCACCTATTTCCGTTTTCTTACCTTGTAGGTCTTTATATGTTTTAAAGAAATGAGAAATTTCTTCTAGCTTATGCTGTGGTACATCATCCAACGTGTGTACATCTTTGAAGCGTGGATCTTCCGTAGGTACTGCTAAGAGTTTTTGATCTTCTTCACCATCGTCAATCATGTTTAAGAAGCCAATTACACGGGATTCAATGACACATCCAGGGAAAGTTGGGTTTGTTACAAGTACTAGCGCATCGAGTGGGTCATCATCTAATGCTAAAGTATCATCAATATACCCGTACTCTGCAGGATAGAATTGAGAAGAGAAAAGCACACGATCTAGTTTAAAAACACCTTTTTCTTTATCAAATTCGTATTTGTTTTGACTTCCAGTTGGAATTTCAATGAATACATCAAGAACTTTATTTTCAGCCATGATTATTCCTCCTTTTATACAAATGTATGTATGGGGTTTCGATTAGATATTATATCAATATTTAGGTAGGAAGGGAAGCAGTAGACATGTTAAAATATTGTTATCGATGTCAGAGTAGGAATGGTGAGAAATGGATCAACATGCTTTAATAAAACAGCTATCATCCAAAATGAAGCTAGTAAGGGTCGAAGAGGGATATACACAAGATCGCATGGCTATTATATTAGGCATTTCTAAAAAAACGTTAGTTCAAATTGAGAAAGAACGTATTGAAGCTGGTTGGACTACAATAGTGGCTATGTGTGCCTTGTTCAGAGATAGTGAAGTAATTCAACATAGTCTGGGAGCAGATCCTATTGAAGTATTAGAAACAATCGCCCATCATCATGTCGACCGCCCCAAGCAACGAACAATGGGTGGAAAAGTATGGTGGACCCCTGTGATGGAAAAAGATGGTTACATGGTGCAGCAAAATGTAATTAGTCAACATTTTCGGATAATCGATGAGCAATATTATCGCTATTATAGTACATTTGATAAAGAAGAAGCTGAAGAGAAATTACAAGAACTCATATTATCATCTTCGTAAAATTGATGTATTTACTAAAAAATCCCTCCACTATGTTTGTGAAGGGATTCCGCTATATAATGCTTATTCGTATTTTAAAGGATCGCCATTGAATGGTTCATCAGCTACTTTAATGGAGTCTGTTGGACAACCTTCAAAGGCATCCTCCATATCTTCTTCTAGTTCTTCTGGAATTTCTGCAGTACCTTTGTTGTCATCTAGAATTACATATGCAATACCTTCATCATCATAATCGTAGATATCTGGTGCTGCTGCTCCGCAAGCTCCGCAAGCAATGCATGTTTCTTTATCAACAATTGTATATTTAGCCATTTCTCATTACCTCCTAAAAATAATAATCATTTACATGATCTTTCACTATCATATATAAGTATCCTAAGTTGGAAACATTCGCCTCATTCTTATTGTAAAGCTACATTCTTAACATTTCAACATCAAAACTTATCCTTAAAGTGTTGTGATATCGGCATTCATACACAATCATACATTTGAAAAAAAAGAGGGGTTTTCCCGTCATGTTTGAAACATTAACACTGTATTGTGTGCAACAATATAAAGGTGAACGTAGCCTGTCGGCAATACTTCATATGCTCACAGGAAAAAAATCATCGCAAACTTTTCAAGATGTCCACGCTTATGGTCTTACGCCTTTTTTTGGTATCCATCGATCTCTTGTGAGAAAGGATTTAGAGGTTACTGCAAGGAACCTCAAACAAAAAGGCTATCTAAAATATTACGAAAATGGGAATCCGTTTCTTACCGACAAAGGAAAATCGGCATTGCAGAACGATTGGTGTAATTATCCTTTCTCATCCCTAAATGGAATGCACTATCATTACATGGATCAGACGTATTGGTCTCGTTTGTTATTATTCGTTCAAACTGCATCGAATATCGCCATGGGGGAACATCAATTTATTCCAGTTCATGATCAGAAAGAAATCATCAATTGGGTTAAGCGAAAATACCAAAAAGAACACCAGTTTTTACAACAACACTTACAGGGAATTTATGAAGAACTGAGTCACATTTTGACCCAAATTCCTAATCATCTAGCTGAAATGATTGTTTACAGGATGACTGGGTATCATCGGTACGGTTTCAGTAAGGAACAACTCGCATTGAAATATGAAGTATCCATCCATGATATATCAATATACCTAACTATGGCGATTCACTTTCAGCTATCAAGTATTATAACTTATCCTTCGACATACCCACTATTGTTTTCGTATTGTAAAGATTGTATAGATGATGTTCCATTAACCCAGTCAGCCAAAAAGTCAAAAGAATGGCTGGACAAAGGATTCTCCATTGAATATATTTGTCGCATACGGAATCTAAAAGAAAGTACTATTCAGGACCATATTGTGGAGATTGCTTTAGTTGATCCTACATTTTCACTTTACAACTTTGTTTCATTAGAAACCGCACAGGACATTTCCCGTGTAGCGAAAATGCTAAACACCAATAGACTGAAAGCTATTAAGCAAACTCTTCAAGATAAATACTCATATTTTCAAATCAGAGTTGTGTTAGCAACCATTCAAAAGGAGGGCCTACATGAATCAGCAAACATATGAATCGTTGCTAGAAAATCATTTTGGATATTCAACGTTTCGTGAGGGTCAAAAAGAAATAATAGTTGATGTTTTGAATGGTAAAGATGTATTAGGTATTTTGCCAACAGGAACAGGGAAATCCCTATGTTACCAATTTCCAGCCGTTATGATGGAGGGCACAGTATTAATTATTTCTCCACTAATTTCACTCATGATTGATCAAGTGAAACAGCTTAAACAGCAAGGATTTAAAAAAGTCACGGCCATAAATAGCTTTTTGAATGGGGAACAAAAAAGAGAAATATACAAAAGTTTAGACTCCTATAAACTCATTTACTGTTCACCGGAGATGTTACAAACGGAGCAGTTTATAAGGGAACTTTCCAATAGAGTAAACATATCGTTATTTGTTGTCGATGAAGCACATTGTATATCTCAATGGGGCCATGAATTCCGCCCGGATTACCTGAAGCTTGATGACACATTACAGCAGTTGGGAAATCCAACGCTACTAGCTTTAAGTGCTACTGCTCCAAAAAACGTCCAAGATGATATTATAGAACAGCTTGGACGAGAAAAAATGAACAAACACATTTATCCCATGGATAGGGACAATATTGCCTTTTCTGTGGAGCATGTTTCGCATATGAATGAGAAAATTAATCGGATGAAAGAAATCTTAACATCTCATCCAGTACCTACAATGATTTATTTCTCTAGTCGGCAGTGGACAGAAAAAGTTGCGTATGAGTTATCACAATCTCTACAGCATTTACGTATTGCTTTTTACCACGGAGGAATGGAGCAAGTGGATAGGCTGTTAATACAGCAACAATTTATGAATGATCAACTTGATGTTATATGTTGTACAAGTGCTTTTGGTATGGGAGTAAACAAATCCAATATACGTCTTGTGATTCATGCTCATTTACCGTCTCAGCTAGAATCCTTTATACAAGAAGTTGGACGTGCTGGTCGTGATGGTAAACAAAGTGTAAGTCTAATGTTTTATTCTCCTGGAGATAGTGAAATCCCTAAAGGGTTTATTGAGGGAGAGTTGCCTGGTCAGGAAACCTTACAAAAGACGTTTACATTTCTTTATAAGTGGGGGTATCTTCAGGGGAATCATGTGAAATCAAATGAAGAGATGGAATCGTTATTAGATATTGGTGAAATCCAGTGGCGTTTTTTACGTTATCAATTTGAAAAGCATGATATGATAGAACAAACGTACATCAAATATGACGAAAAAAAATGGAGACGTGCATTTGAGCAGATTCAACTATTTATACAAGAACGTACCAACATTAAGCATAGAAAATTAGAGGAATTGATCAACTGGATACATCAAGAAAACTGTTTAAGAGAAAGTCTTTATAAACCTTTTCAACATTCTCTGAAAAGCCCTCAAGGTTATTGTTGTGATCGTTGTGATTTTTTGTTTAGTCATTGGAAAGTAGACGACAAAAAGCAGACAAAACAAGTTTTAGGTTGGATGGAAGAATTAAAACAGATATGTTTACAAGGGGAAACTTATGAAATGGACAAATCAAGCAGA
This sequence comes from Pontibacillus yanchengensis, assembly GCF_009856295.1. NCBI lineage: Bacteria > Bacillati > Bacillota > Bacilli > Caryophanales > Bacillaceae > Pontibacillus > Pontibacillus yanchengensis. The sequence goes on from NZ_WMEU01000006.1 coordinate 163,343, forward strand.
GCTAATCAAACAACTAACTGATCGTCAGCTAGTCAATCAAGTATACCTTACTCAATTAATAATCCTCATATTGACTATAGGTGGTAGTTTTTTTCTTTTTGATTCTTTAGAAGAAGTAGCAGATCTATTTCGTTGGAATACGCAACAGGTGATTTTTTATGGGATTTCTGCTGGTGTTGTCGTTCTTATAATCGATATTATTTTGATGGTTCTCTTGCCAGCGAGATTTTATGATGATGGTGGGATTAATAAACGTGTTTTTCGCTCAATATCAGTTTTAGAGATTTTTGTCATTGCACTACTAGTTGCTTTTGCAGAAGAGTTGCTCTTCAGGGGAGTTATTCATACTCATTTTGGTTATATCATTGCTAGTGTTTTGTTTGCACTTATGCATGTGAGGTATTTGACGAAGCCTGTTTTATTTGTTTCTGTATTATTTATTAGTTTTTACTTTGGATGGATGTATGAGATCACCCACCTTTTATGGGTGACCATCATTGCACATTTTATGGTCGATTTTGTGTTAGGGGTTATGATTCGCTTTAATGTAATGAGGTGATTAATGTGTCCAATTCAATTGAGGGAACATATGAGGACCAAGCTCGAGGACTTCGGCAGTTAACGAAGGAACAGCAAACAGATGAAGAAGAATTTAAAGATATTGATGTTTTGAATTTACCTCCTCGAAGCTCTGTACATAATGAAAAACCATCAAAAACCAAATGGAGAATACGATACCCAGTGATCCGTTTGCTTGTAGTATTGATTATGTTGCTTGTTTTATTTATCCCAATCTACATGTTATGGAATAATCTCAACATAGATCCTATAAATCAAGAGAGAACAGAAGCTTCATTTGAATTTATGAACCATGAGCTGTTCCACTAGAACCGCTTTAATCTGAATTAAGTAACGGTACTGTTCTTTTTTGCCAGTTCTTTGTGCAGGTAATCAAATATATGATGAATCGTAAACCTTTTACTTAATAGGTTTTAAGGGGAATAAGAAGTGTTATTGCAACAATATTATGTACTATTCATGATAAAAAACGTTTAGGGTTTTTACTCCTAAACGTTTTCCTGTGTAAGATTACTAACAAAATCATATCTAACAGCTATGGGGGGGCAATCTAAAAATAAATTTGTCGATCTCGTTCGTCTTTTAATATTTCTACAGCTTCACGGAATCGTTGGGAATGAATCACTTCTCGTTCTCTCAAATATTTAAGTCCATCATTCAAATCAGGGTCATCAGAGAGGTTAATGATCCATTGGTATGTTGCCCGAGCTTTTTCTTCAGCAGCAATATCTTCGTAAAGGTCAGCAATAGGATCTCCTTTGGCAGCAATATAGGATGCCGTCCAAGGAACACCACCTGCGTTATGGTAAAATAGAGCATTGTCATGGTTTGCGTAATGTGCACCTAAACCTGCAGCTTTCATTTCTTCTGGGGTAGCATCTTTCGTTAGTTTATAAACCATCGTGGCAATCATTTCTAAATGAGCAAATTCCTCTGTACCAATATCCGTTAATAGTCCAACTACTTTATCAGGAATGGAATAACGTTGATTTAAATAACGTAAAGCTGCAGAGAGTTCTCCATCAGCCCCTCCATACTGTTCGATTAAATATTTAGCAAGTTGAGGATTACACGTGCTAACCCGAACGGGGTATTGGAGTTTTTTCTCGTAGTACCACATTAGACGCTCCTCCTTCCAATCATCGTTATAGTACTATACTTGCCAAGGCCAAGGTGCATCTCCCCAATTCCAAGGGTAACCTGAATAACTCATACCATATTGTCTAAGAGGTCCGAATTGTTGCTCGTATTGTTTTTTTAAGTGCTTGCTTTGCTTAGCGCAATCATTAAACTGTTGAATAGCATTATAATCATCGGGATGCGTATCAAGGTATAACGTTAACTCCACAAGAACAAAGTCAATAGCTTGTATTTCTTCTAGTAACTCATAAAATTCTGGTGGCATTTGTTTATTCATATTCGTCCCTCCCTTGTGGATTTGGATAAGGACTAAATAACGCTGGCCACAGAGTTCCACAATATAATGCCTGTTTTGGAGGATATTGTTCTAGGTTTGGAGGTTGAAATCCTAAGTATAAGTTAGGTGGAGTTTGGTAGCTTTTCACTCTAATAGGTGGACAGGGGTCAAAAGGGCTAATATATGGGTGATAATATTTCACTTGAGTATGCAACCCGATTCCTCCTTCCATAATTTTGGATAGCATATGTTTCCTTTCATTTTTATGGAAAGAAAACTTGTCTTATGCTAAGTTTAAATTACGCACTATTGAAGGGGAAATCCCAAGAAATGCAGAATTAATAAAATGAAGAACTAATCCATTAGAAGAGGTGACGACAATGTTTGTAAAAGGAATAATGAAACCTGCACATCGCTGTTTTACAGCTGGTTTGGATACACCGCTTAATGATGTGCTACATACACTTAATCAACATGATATACAAGGAATGCCGGTAGTGGATAAAGGGATATTTCAAGGAATGATTTCTAGACAGGTCATTTACAAAACATTCTTTGAAAGCTCAATGGAAAAGGAAGTGTTTCTGAACGAGAAAAAGGTGGGGGATATCGTCTCTTATCAGGGGTACTATGTTACAGAAGATGATGTCTTCGAACAAACCCTCACCACCTTTAAAGGGTTCCCGATTATCGCTGTGGTGAAAGAAAACAAACAATTCCTTGGGATTGTTTCAAGATATGATGTCATAGAGCAATTCGAAAGTGCTTTTGGTATGAATCGAAGTGGTGTACGCATTGCCTTCACCTCTGAAGAATCTGAGGGAAGAATTGCCCGTTTAGCAGAAATTGTTAAACAATACCATGAAAATGTCATTTCCTTGGCTACGTTTGACGAAACGGATAAATTAGCCAGACGAATTGTATTAAAAATAGAGAAAACACCTAATATTGAAAAATTCGTTCGTAAGCTTGAACGCTCTGGATTTCGTGTGCTTGACGTAAAAGAAGACTAGCATGGATATCTCCCTGTAGGCATAAGTTTGCAATAGGGAGGTGTGTTATGTTTTTACGAATTTTCATTCCCGGTGGGGTAGGGTTTGCTGGCTGCTTTTTTTCAATCTATTGGTTTCCTTTTGCTACCATTCCTTTTACATTAGATGCCTTGTTACAATCCATACTGTATCCTACAGATTTTTTCTTTGGAGGGATATCTTTTTTAATGGGGATGTGGGGTCATAGCATGCTTGTACGTAATTGGATTATTACACCTAACAAAAGAGGCCTCGATTCTATCATTTTTGTTTTGCTTTTTTTGTCGCCGTTCCCGTTAATTATTTTATCTCTAAAAGTAGTTATAGCCTTTTTTCTATTTGTGCTAATCTATGGTATGATAAATAGTACTTCTCAATCGAAGAAAAGCCAAGTATGGCAAAATGATTACAAAACAGAGAATAAGATGTAAAGGTATAAGTTATTCAAATATTATATAAAACCTATACAAATTTTACACACCTCGGCAGTTATTCTATAATAAAGAAAAACAACACTGTGGAGGCAAATCTATGTCCAGCATTCAAGGGAAGTATAACATAAAAGCTGTATCACAAATGCTAGGTGTTCAACCAGGAACACTCAGGGCATGGGAAAGAAGATATCAAATGATCCGCCCGCCAAGAAACGAAGCTGGGCATCGATTATATACGGAGGAACATGTTAAAGTATTAAAATGGTTATTAGAAAAAGTGAATAATGGTTTTACAATTTCACAAGCTGTATCCATTTTAGAAGATCAGCAAGAAACTGTTGAGAAATCTCCCTCGATAATAGAAGAAAGCTCAAAAGGCCATTTGGAACAAATAACGGAAGAATTGTTACAATCCTTGTTATCTTTTGATGAATCTCGTGCACATGAAAAATTGGATTACGCGTTTAGTATGTTTTCTCCAGAAAAAGTTGCATTGGATATTGTTGGAACATTATTAGTAAGAATTGGAACCCAATGGGAAGAGAATCGTATATCTAGTGCTCACGAACATTTTGCAACAAATTTCTTACGTTCTCGTTTAGGTATGATGCTTATATCCATGCCATCTGATAAGCTGTTACCAAAAGCTGTTTGTGTATGTGGCCCTAACGAAAAGCATGAACTTGGACTGTTGATTTTTACATTATACCTAAAACGGAGAGGGTACGATGTTATATACTTAGGACAAAGTGTTGCTGCAGGGGATGTAGATGTGGTGATAAATGAGGTTCAACCTAGGTACTTATTTATGTCTAACACTATGAAGGAGAACATTCCAGTTTCTGTTAGGTTGGCTGAATCTTTAAAAGAACACTATCCAGGACTTTTTATTGGGCTTGGTGGTTTTGCCTTCGATCAGTTACCAGAAAAGGAGAAGGAACCATTGAAGCCTTATTTAATTGGCAAAACGAAGGAAGAATGGGAGCAATGGCTAGCCTTGAATAAATAAGGGCTTGTCCCCCGTGCTTTTCCATTTTATACTTTATAGAACAGTAGCAAAATTAAAGAAAAGATCATATACTATCAAAAGGAATTTTATATGCATTCAAGGGGGACGAATGAATGCGTTTAGAAAGAATGTCTGACAACAAGTTTAAAATATTTCTTACTTTTGATGACTTAATGGATCGTGGACTTACACGTGAAGATCTATGGCAAGACCTTCCGACAGTTCATCAGTTGTTTCATGATATGATGTATGAAGCTACAGATGAACTAGGTATTGAGTTAGAAGGTATGCTCCAAGTCCAAGTTTATCTCATGCAAGCTCAAGGAATGCTCATTGTGGTAACACAAAGCGATGATTTAGATGATGAGTATGATGATGACTTTATTGAAATGAAAGTGACTCTAGATGAGAGTAAAGAAATGGTTTTTGCATTTTCTTCCTTTGAAGACATTATCCAAGTCAGTAAGCATCTTAAGCAATTACCCTTAACAGGTGGCTCCGTCTACTTTATGGATTCTCATTATTATATGAAATTAGATGAGAATGAACTATTTGAATTTAACCGTGAGAGTATCATTGCTATTATGTCGGAGTTTTCATCTCCAAGCACAGTGACCTCACATCGGCTAATAGAATATGGAAAAGAAATATTCAAGTCGAACGCTGTTCAGAGTATTACACAGTATTTTGACTGACTTTAACGAAGATCGATCCCTCTAGGACGATCTTTTTTTCACTTTAAGGTCTTTTTTACACCTGGCTATGTTAAATATGTAGTAATTTTTTTAGCAGAGAAGACAGGGAAGAAAAGTTATTCAATAAACGAGACATAATCGTGAAGACTTAAAATCGAGAAATTTGGTAATCCCGAAAGAGCGATGTTTTCGTAGAGTTAGTTAGAATAAAGGTGGCCGTGGAACAACTCGCGTCCTGCCGGCGAGCTGGCAAGCTACCTTGGCGGAAAAACACCCTCAAGGGGATTTTGCCTACCTCTTTCTCCGGCGGGAGTTCCTTGTTCCATGTCCACCTCCTGCGATGTTGGGAGAAACGGAAACATTGCTAGGTTAGAGAGGTTGAGGTATTTGAATATCTTCTGACGGTCTACACCCTAGTAAGTTCTAGTATAACAATTGGTTCATATCAAAAAATTCTGTGGCAAGAAAGCCAATGGACATTTAGTTCGCTGTTTGTAAAAAAATAAAGTTTTTATTTGTCCGTAAATCTATCCAAAGACGGTTTTCACTAAAAATAAGAGCTTATATGTCCTTTCGGCAGACATACAACATTTGGCCGTGGGTCCGATAGCCATTACCCGGCTTGAGGTGAAGGGGAGAGGGAGCAAAGCGACTGAGAAGGCTCACCAGCTCGCCCGCAGGAAAGCGAGTTGCTTCACCGTAACCCCCTTCCATTTTCAAGTATCGGCCCCATCACCTTTTGAATATATCTCGAATCCAAGTCTTCAAGATAATGGGGCTTATAATGGATATTCCAGCAGTATTTAACCAGGTCCGTAATAATAGTTAAAAGAAATCAAAAAGGTAAGACTTAGACTACTCTACAAAATATCATTATTGACCTGATTTTTATAATTTAAATAGATGGATTGATGATAAGATGTTAAGATTATTTTGGACCTAAGCTGTTCAATTGGTAGTAAAGTTTTGATGGGGAGTGTCACGTGTGAAAATTGCCGTGCTTTACGGAGGAATTTCAGGAGAAAGGGAAGTATCACTTTCAACTGGTAAAGGAATAATAAAAGCATTAGAATATAATGGACATGATGTAAGCGGAATTGATTTTCATCCAGAACAGATACATGAAATTCTAGATTTAGATGTGGATATTGTATTTATTGGATTGCATGGAAAGCACGGTGAAGATGGAAGAATTCAAGGATTACTAGATATGCTGGGTGTTCCTTATGTGGGTTCAGGTGTGTTAGCATCATCATTAGCTATGGATAAATCCAAAGCTAAGCAAATTTTTCATCAAAATGGGTTACAAACAGCCCAAAGCATAAGTCTGCCTGTACAAAGTGGGAAAAACCCTCAAACGATGGTAGAAGAGGTTAAGCAGGCTCTTACACTACCTTTGGTGATTAAACCAAATCAAGAAGGCTCTACATTAGGATTGACAATCGTAAAAACCGAAGACCAGCTTTTGCCTGCAATTAAAGAAGCAATAAAGTGTGATTCTGTTATCCTTGCAGAAGAATACGTAGTAGGACGGGAAGTCACGGTAGCGGTTATGGGTACTCAAGGAAATGAAAAAGCATTACCTGTTATAGAAATTATCCCTAAAAATGATTATTATGATTACGAATCTAAATATACGCCAGGTGGTAGTGAACATGTATGTCCTGCAGAAGTTTCTAAAGATATAACAACAATTCTTCAACGAGATGCTGTTCTGGCTCATCAGCTCCTAGGTTGCAATACATATTCACGAGTTGATTTTATTATTTCAAATGATGGGAAACCTATCATATTAGAAGTGAATACATTACCAGGGATGACACCAACTAGCTTGTTTCCAGATGCAGCAAATGTGATGGGAATGAGTTATGAACAAATGGTTGAAGAATTTGTATGTATTTCATTGCAAGATTAGGGAAACCCACTTATAATGAAATCGCTTACAGCTTTTAAATGAGCATAATTGTTTATATCCTGTTGCATATGTGAATAGAACATGTATACTAATTGCTGTATAGAAACAGGATGACTTTGACTGAACTGATTATTCATGGGAGGTAAGTTCATGGTAGCCGATAAAGCAACTGATTCTGCAAATGAAAATAACAATGAAAAGATGGATGTATTAAAATCAACACAAACAGTAGTAAGTAATGCTCTAGAGAAACTAGGTTATCCAAAAGAGGTTTTTGAATTATTAAAAGAACCAGTTCGAATGATGTCAGTACGTATTCCAGTACGTATGGATAATGGCTCTATTAAAATATTTACGGGCTACAGAGCTCAGCATAATGATGCTGTAGGTCCGACAAAGGGTGGGGTTCGATTCCATCCAAATGTAACAGAAAAAGAAGTGAAAGCTCTTTCTATTTGGATGAGCTTAAAAGCAGGCATTGTTGACCTTCCTTATGGTGGAGGTAAGGGAGGCATTGTTTGTGATCCAAGAGAAATGTCCTTCAGAGAATTAGAAGGGTTAAGTCGTGGATACGTTCGTTCGATAAGTCAAATTGTAGGACCTACAAAAGATATACCTGCACCAGACGTCTTTACAAATTCTCAAATCATGGCTTGGATGATGGATGAATACAGTCGTATTGACGAATTTAATAACCCTGGATTCATCACAGGTAAACCTATTGTATTGGGTGGTTCACATGGTCGTGAGTCAGCTACAGCAAAGGGAGTTACTATCTGTATCGAAGAAGCAGCAAAAAAGAAAGACATTAACATTAAAGGTGCTCGAGTCGTTATTCAAGGATTTGGAAACGCTGGTAGCTTCTTAGCGAAATTCATGCATCATAAGGGTGCAAAAGTTATAGGCATTTCAGACGCATATGGTGCCTTACATGATCCAGAAGGTTTGGACATTGATTACTTATTAGATCGTCGTGATAGTTTTGGGGCGGTCACTAACCTCTTCAAAAATACCATTTCAAATCAAGAACTGCTTGAATTGGATTGTGATATCTTAGTACCAGCAGCTATTGAGAATCAAATTACAGAAGAGAATGCTCATAATATAAAAGCAAGTATTGTAGTTGAAGCAGCAAATGGCCCAACCACATTAGAAGCTACTAAGATCCTTTCAGAACGTGAAATCCTACTTGTCCCTGACGTTTTAGCATCAGCTGGAGGAGTAACCGTTTCTTATTTTGAATGGGTACAAAACAACCAAGGCTATTATTGGAGCGAAGAAGAAGTGGAAGAAAAGCTTCATAAAGTTATGGTGAAAGGGTTTAACTCAGTATATAATACAGCAGAAACAAGACGAATTGATATGCGTCTTGCGTCGTACATGGTTGGCGTAAGGAAGATGGCAGAAGCAGCACGCTTCCGTGGATGGATATAGCTTGAAACTTTACTTAGCATCTCCTATCATAATGTTGGTAGGAGATGCTTTTATTTTGTAAATAAAGATGAGCTATACGTTATATAATAAAAAATCTTATTCCATTCAGAAAAATTCTAAGCTGTTTTCATCTAAGAGGAGTGAAATAAAGTGCAAAAAGAAGAAGTGATTATTATTGGAGCTGGTCCTTGTGGTATGTCTGCCGCTATTGAACTTCAAGAGCGTGGCATAAATCCTCTCCTTATAGAAAAAGGGAATGTGGTAAATTCTATTCACAATTACCCAACCCATCAAATGTTTTTTAGTTCCAGTGAAAAATTAGAAATTGGCCAGATGCCGTTTATCACGGAACATAAAAAGCCGGTTCGGAACCAGGCTTTAGCCTATTATCGTGCTGTAGCACAACGTAAAAACTTACGTATAAATGCTTTTGAAAAAGTTGAGAAAGTTAATAAAGAAGATTATCACTTCCACTTATGTACACTAAAGAAAAATGGTGAGCAAGTTGAATATATTGCAAATAAAGTGATTATTGCCACTGGCTACTATGATCAACCGAATTATATGGGAATTAAAGGTGAGACTTTAGATAAGGTTATGCACTATTTCAAGGAACCTCACCCTTATTTTGATAAAGAAGTAGTTGTCATTGGGGGCAAGAACTCAGCCGTAGATACGACACTAGAGCTTGTCAAAGCAGGAGCTCGGGTTACTGTTCTATATCGTGGTGCTGAATACTCTAAAAGTGTTAAGCCGTGGATTCTACCTGAATTTGATGCTTTAGTGCAAAAAGAAGACATTAAAATGGAGTTTAATGCTACCGTAACAGAAATTACGGAAGATAAAGTATTTTACGAAGTAAATGGGCAAACGTATGAAGTGGAAAATGATTTTGTGTTTGCCATGACTGGATATCATCCAGACCATAGCTTTTTAAAGCAAATGGGAATCACTATTGAAGAAGATACTGGTAGACCTAGTTTTCATGACGAAACGATGGAAACAAATGTACCAGGTCTTTTTATTGCAGGTGTTATTGCAGCTGGGTATAACAATAATGAAATCTTTATTGAAAATGGACGACATCATGGTGAGTTTATTGCTAAGGCCATTTGTGGAGAACAATTATAATAAAGGAAAAAGAGGCTGCGACATAATTGCTTTAGCCTATTAAAAATCCGAACTATAATTCGAAATCTTCTTTATGAGGATTCGAAATAGTTCGGAATTTTTCTTTATAAATTTCTGTTTTCTTATTATCATTCGTCTTTAGAACTGGGTGTCCCAGCCCCTTTTTTCGATGAAAACATGTGCCTCTTAGAGGTTTAGATTCAGTGTCAGTAACGTAGTATCATACATGGTATTTTTCTTTTATCTTTTTCAAATAGATTAAGTCTGTATTTATCCAATCACCTTAATGTTATTTTTGTAAGATCTACTAACTAGGCAAATATTGCCACTAGATCGTGTGGATTACGAGTTAGTTCTAATGAAATCATTAGTTTTATTCTAGCTTTAGGTCCTGTAAGACCATTTGAAAAAATTACCCCCATATCCTTCAATTGTTTTCCTCCACCTTCATAGCTATAAATATCTTGAACGATACCTTGATAGCACCTAGATACAAGTACAACAGGTGTACCTGAATTCACAATATCCCGAAGAGGTTTAACCAATGCAGGGGGGATATTTCCTTGCCCTAAAGCTTCTATAACTAACCCATCTATATTAGTTGTTCGAATAGCTTCTAAAATGGATTGATCCATTCCGGCGTACGTTTTTAACAGCGCTACATGGGTTGAGATTGTTTGAATAGGATAGGACTCATGTTTCGTTAACGTATGATGGAAAAAAGTCCCTCGTTTTGTCACCATACCTATTGGGCCATATTGTGGGCTTTGAAAGGTTGCCACATTACTTGTAGAAGTCTTCGTAACGTTTTGAGCTGTGTGAATTTCATCATTCATGACTACAAGGACACCTTTATCCTTAGCCTCTTCAGAACAAGCTACTCTTACAGAGGTAATCAGATTATAAAGTCCATCAGAACCAATCTCATTTATCGATCTCATTGCTCCTGTTACAACTACAGGCTTACGTGTTTGTAAATACAAATCTAAGAAGTAAGCTGTCTCTTCTAGTGTATCTGTACCATGAGTAACGACGATTCCATCATAATCTTCAGTAGCTAGTTGTTCATGAATCCTTGATCCTAACTGCAGCATATTTTTTGGTGTCATATGAGGGGAGGGAATATGAAATAAAACTTCATCTTTTATATGTGCGAACTCTGCTAAAGAGGGTACTACCTCATATAAGGGATGTTCCGTTGCTGGTGAAACTTCTCCAGTATCTTTATCTTCCTTCATAGAAATAGTTCCACCTGTATGTATAATCAGAACATTTTTCACTTCTATCACCTACTCATTAAGTTAGTATTTTATTTCCAATATGTTCATGATACGATGGAATAGATGTGAATGGAAGGGGAGTGACGGTCTTGTTTGCAATTTTATCTGCAGCGGTTGCACCAGGTTTTTCCTTGCTTGCCTTTGTTTATTTAAAGGACCGTTTTGATTCTGAGCCCTTTTCCAAGGTACTACGAACGTTTATATTGGGTGCATTATTGGTTTTTCCTATTATGTTTATTCAATACGCTTTTGAACAGGAAGGTGTAGCTCAGACACCATTCCTAAAATCATTTTTGTTATCTGGTGCATTGGAAGAGTTCTTTAAGTGGTTTATCTTCTTGTATGCAATATATAAACACACGGAGTTTGAGGGTCGTTATGATGGAATAGTTTATGGGGTTTCCATCAGCCTTGGCTTTGCTACGGTAGAAAATCTTTTGTATTTATTAGCTAATGGTATATCACTCGCTTTTTTAAGGGCTTTATTTCCAGTGTCTTGTCATGCACTTCTAGGAGTGTTGATGGGGTATTATATGGGAAGAGCCAAGGTAGGAGCTGTTAAAAATCAATATAAGGTTCTTACGGTTGCGCTTTTAATACCAGCAATTTTACATGGTTTCTATGATATAGTGTTAGAAGTTCAGAGTAGTAATGTGATATATGTATTAATCCCTTTTATGATTATGCTTTGGTTTATGGCACTTCATAAAATAAAGACAACCAACCAAAGGAGAGAAAACGTTATTCCAATTGAAAAACGAAAATGGAAAGCTTAGAAACAGTCTACCGTATATAGTAGGCTGTATTTTTTTATCTTTTTTACAATCGTTCTGGAAAGTTGCAAGGTACTCATTCTTATTTAGCCACAAGTTATGTATAAAAGCACTGTAGTTTCAAAAACTAGATGCGACAACTAGATCATTTATATCAGGAGGAGCAGCAATGAAACTTATTCGGATCATTTCAATCGTACTGTTACTCGTGGTGCTATCTATTTCTATACCATCTAGCTATATGGAGGAAACACAAGCCTTCAGTCAACGAACTTTACAAAAAGGGGCAACAGGTGATGATGTTATAGAATTGCAAGCGAGATTACAGTATATAGGTTTTTACAATGGGAACATTGATGGCGTATTTGGTTGGGGAACATATTGGGCTCTACGAAATTTTCAACAGGATTTTGGTTTGAAGATTGATGGGTTACTAGGTGGAGAAACGAAGCAAAAACTAGTGGCAGCAACGAAATATGACAAACAATATGTGAAACAAAAAATTCGTTCAGGCAAGGACTTTACTTATTATGGTGGTGTACCAAAAGAAATTCAAACAGAAGATGGAGGTCAACCTCAGACAACAAATCAAGGAAATCAACAAAAGGCAGAGCAGGGGGAGCAACAAGCTAAAGAAAAATCTGGTGCAACAGCTGTGAACATACCATCAGGTTATTCTCAGAATGACATTCAATTGATGGCGAATGCAGTACATGGAGAGGCGCGTGGAGAGCCTTATGTAGGACAAGTTGCAGTCGCTGCCGTCATATTGAATCGAGTTGAGAACGCTTCTTTTCCGAATTCGGTATCAGGCGTCATATTTGAACCAAGAGCTTTTACAGCAGTAGCAGACGGTCAGATTTGGTTAACCCCAGATGAAAAGTCAAAAGAAGCAGTTATTGATGCTCTTAATGGTTGGGATCCTTCTGGGCAAGCTATCTACTACTTTAATCCAAATACAGCTACGTCAGATTGGATTTGGAGTAGACCTCAAATTAAGAAGATAGGAAAACACATTTTCGCAAAATAAACGAGGAAAGGAAGTGGGGGTATGATTCGCTGGTTATTAATAGGCGTGCTGGCTCTTGGAATAGTTGGAACAGGAGTATGGGGTTATCAAGAGCACAAAGAAAAAAACGCCATACTTGTTCAGGCAGAGAATTCGTATCAGAGAGCTTTTCATGATTTAACATATCAAATGGAGTTACTCCACGACAAAATGGGTACTGTTTTAGCGATGAACACTCAAAAACAGCTATCACCTCAGTTAGCTGATATTTGGAGATTAACTTCTGAAGCTCACAATGATGTAGGTCAACTTCCGTTAGTGCTATTACCTTTTAATAAAACGGAAGAATTTTTAGCGAACATCGGTGAATTTAGTTATAGGACTGCGATAAGAGACTTAAGCAAAAAACCTTTGTCGGATGATGAAGTTTCCATGCTTAACAAGTTATACAAACAATCTGGAGAAATTAAAAATGAGTTAAGGAAAGTTCAACATACTGTATTGAATGAGAATTTAAAGTGGATGGATGTTGAGTTAGCGTTAGCGACGGAAGATAAGAGTGACAACAAAATTATTGATGGATTTAAAACAGTCGAAAAAAACGTTGAAGGGTATTCTGAAGGTGATCTAGGTCCTATGTTTACAGGAGCTACAAATGATAATCATGAATTTAGATTTGTGAAGGGGGAAGATTTGTCAGAAGAGGAAGCCAAAGAAAAAACAAAAAACATCTTTTCTATACCTGAAGGTGCAAACATCACCATGACAAAAAGTGGGAAAGGGGCTGAAATCCCTACCTACAGTATTTCTTATCGTGGAGATAGAAAGAACGGATATATGGATATGACGATTAAAGGTGGCAATCCCATTGATATCATGGTCGATAGGAAAGTAAAAGAACAGGAATTAAGCCTTTATAAAGGGTTAAATAAAGCAGAGGAATTTTTAAAAAGGCATGAGTATAAGGGAATGGAAGCTTTTCAAAGTAGTCAATATGACAACATAGGGGTTTATAGTTTTCTATACGTCCAAGACGAAGTAAGAGTCTATCCGGACTCGATGCAAGTTAAAGTTGCTTTGGATAATGGAGATGTATTAGGTCTTTCCGCTAGAGACTTTTTAAGAAATCATGAGCAACGATCTTTTCCAAAACCTGCTCTCTCAGAAGAAAAAGCAAAAGAAAATGTAAATCCAAATGTAAAAATTCAGGAACATCACTTAGCTCTTATTGAAAATGATCTTAATGAAGAGGTTTTATGTTATGAATTTGTTGGTACTATGGGTGAAAGTACCTATCGGATTTTTATAAATGCAAAGGATGGCACTGAAGAAAAAGTAGAGAAATTGAAGCAATCTGAAATGAAATTTGGTCAAACTGCTTAGGGAAAGATGAAACTTGTCTTTCCCTTTTTTGATTTTTTTGCCATAATAATGAATAGATGCTCACAACCGATAGGGAGAGAGGGAAAGAGCTTGATTAAAATCGGAATGCCTATTACTTTAGAACTAAAGAATGCACATGACAATCATCTTGAAACCTACCGCTCAAAAGTCGTGGAAGAAGAAGAAGGCGTGCTTTATATTGATTACCCAGTTAATGAACAGTCAGGGAAAACTGGTTTTTTTCTTGAAGGTACTCAATTTAAAGTAACATTTGTTGGAACAGATGGTTCAGTATATGTCTTTCATACGGATGTACGTGGGAGAAGGAAACTTACCATACCAGTTTTAACGCTGCACTTTCCTGAAAAAGAAAAATTGCTTCGTATACAACGTAGAAAATATGTAAGAGTGGAGAGCTCTGTTGACGCAAGTGTTCATGGTGTGAACGAAACAGTTACACCATTTACAACCGTTACAGCAGATATTAGTGGTGGAGGTGCAGCCATTATTTCTCCTTCCGCACATACAATAGAACAAAATCAGCTTCTTGAAGTATGGTTCATTATTCCATTATCCTCTGGTGAAATGCATTATATCTATACAAAATCAAGGGTAATACGCGTATGGAAAGAGAATAAAGACCATAATGAAAAGGTCTCATTAGAATTTGAAAACATTGATGAAAATGATCGTCAAACGATTATTCGTTACTGTTTTGAAAAGCAATTATCTCTTAGAAAGCGAGGTATTCGTTAAACTGAATAGAAGATGTATGGAAGGATACAATATAGGATAAAAAAGGTAGCGATTCATATTGAAACGTATAGAACAATGGTTAGTCATTCTTGTATTCTTTCATGCCGTGATGCTTTTGGGTGTACAATGGATGTTACTACATACAGATATGGGCTTTTATATTCATCCAATTTATGAATACTTTGGTGTGAATAAAGAGTATCAAGGAGAAATTCTTGAAACAATAGACCGAATCTTTCAAGATGTGTTATCATTTTGAAGAATAAAGACTGTACTCCATAAACAAGCAGGATTCCCTGCTTGTTTACTTTTTGATTGGAATAAGAGAGGGATGCACAATGAATCATAACTTAGCAATTGCAATAGATGGCCCAGCCGCTGCAGGTAAAAGTACTGTAGCGAAACGAGTAGCAGCGAAGCTATCTTATATTTATATTGACACTGGTGCTATGTACCGAGCACTAACATTAAAAGCACTAAGAGAGAATATAACTTTAGAAAATGAATCATCCGTATATAATATATTGATGAATTCTTCCATCTTATTGAAACAAAACAACCATAGTCAAAGTGTATTACTAGACCATCGAGATGTTACGGATGAAATAAGATCTCAACAAGTTACAAACAATGTCTCGGTAGTCGCTAAACACGGTTCTGTTCGAGAAGAAATGGTCAAAAGACAACAGGACTTAGCTGCTCAACGTGGGGTAGTAATGGACGGAAGAGATATTGGTACTCATGTAATTCCTGATGCGGAAGTCAAGATTTTTTTAATTGCCTCTGTAGATGAACGGGCAGAACGAAGGCATAAAGAAAATATGGAGAAAGGTTTTGACTCTAATCTTGAACAATTAAAAGAGGAAATTCGAAAACGAGATCAAATTGATTCAGAGCGTGAAGTAGCTCCATTACTTAAAGCTGAAGATGCCATTGAAATTGATACAACCTCTTTAACGATTGAAGAGGTTGCTGAAAAAATATTAGGCGTAGTTCTTAAGCATAAAGGAGAGGAAGAATAACTATGGCTTTATATCATTTTGCTAGATCCGTTTGTGCTACTCTTTTTTATCCTCGTTATCGTATTAAAGTAGAAGGAAAAGAGAATATACCTAGTGATGGACCAGTTATTATCTGTTCGAATCACATCTCCAATATGGACCCTGTTATCGTGGGGATTACAAACTCCAGAGATATTTATTTTATGGCAAAAGAAGAGTTGTTCAAAAATAAATTCTTAGGCGGGTTATTGAGACGTGTGCATGCATTCCCTATTAAAAGGGGGATGAAAGATCGTCAAGCTCTTCGCAAGGCAATGGATGTATTAAATGACAATCAAGCACTAGGTGTTTTTCCTGAAGGAACAAGAAGTAAAACAGGTGAGCTTAGCAGAGGGTTGGCAGGGGCTGGTTTT
Organism: Pontibacillus yanchengensis; assembly: GCF_009856295.1. Classification (NCBI taxonomy): domain Bacteria; kingdom Bacillati; phylum Bacillota; class Bacilli; order Caryophanales; family Bacillaceae; genus Pontibacillus; species Pontibacillus yanchengensis. The sequence goes on from NZ_WMEU01000006.1 coordinate 179,603, forward strand.
TTTGCTCTTCGTTCGGAGGCTACTGTCATCCCATGTGCAATAGTAGGATCCTATAAATCAAAACAACCTTTACGCGTGGTATATGGAAAACCAGTACCAATGGCCGATTTACGAGAAAGAAAAGCTTCCTCTCAAGAAGTAACAGATGTTATCATGGAAGAGATACAACATCTACTGGATAAAAAGCAATAGAATGTATGTTTTGCTTGACAAAATGCCATAAATATTAGAAGTTAGAACAAAGGATTAAATTTATGGCTGGTTGTGGTGGAATTGAAGGAGGTCTTGTAAATGGATGAAATGAATCAAGAAATGTCAGAAATGCCAAACGTTTCTGTCGGAGATGTACTAACAGGTAAGGTAGTAAAAGTCGAGGACAAGCAAGTGCTTGTAGATATCGGCTATAAAGTAGAAGGCATCGTACCGATCAGTGAACTATCTAGTCTTCATGTAGAGAAAGCTGCAGATATTGTGTCTGAAGGTGATGAACTAACGTTGAAGGTCAAGAAAATGGAAGATGATGAGATTGTATTGTCCAAGCGTGCAGTAGATGCAGAAACTGCATGGGAAGATCTAGAAGATAAGCTAGAAACTGGTGAAGTATTTGAAGCAGAAGTGAAGGATATCGTTAAAGGTGGACTTGTGGTAGATGTAGGTGTACGTGGTTTTATCCCTGCTTCTCTAGTGGAAACTTATTATGTTGAAGACTTCAATGAATATAAAGGTAAAACGCTTAAGTTAAAGGTTATTGAATTAGACCGTGAACAAAATCGCGTTATCCTTTCCCACAGTGCAGTAGTAGAAGATGAGAATGATGCACGTAAGCAATCATTATTACAATCTCTAGAAGCTGGTCAGGTGCTGGAAGGCACAGTTCAGCGAATCACAGATTTTGGTGCATTTGTTGACCTTGGTGGTATGGACGGTCTTGTGCATATCTCCCAATTAGCCCATGAGCACGTAGAAAAAGCTTCAGATGTAGTGGAAGAAGGACAACATATTAATGTGAAAGTCCTTTCTGTTGACCGAGATAATGAACGTATTTCTTTATCTCTTAAAGATACCCTGCCTGGACCTTGGGAACAGGTTGAGGAGAAAGTACGTCCAGGAGATGTACTTGAAGGAACAGTGCGTCGTTTAGTTAACTTTGGTGCCTTTATCGAGTTATTGCCTGGTGTTGAAGGACTTGTGCACATTTCTCAAATTGCAAATCGTCACATCGCTACACCTCAAGAGGTATTAGAAGAAGGACAAACGGTTAAAGTAAAAGTGTTGGATGTAAATGAAGATGAAAAACGAATCTCCTTAAGTATTAAAGAATTAGAAGAAGACCAAAGTCGCGCAGAAGTAGAGCAATATACGAAAGATGACGACTCTGGATTCCAACTAGGGGATTTCATCGGAGATAAGTTAAACAAATTAAAATAATACTTGGTGATATAATTGAGTCGATCAAAAAGAAAATTAGAACACATTAGACACGCAATAAGTCGTGATGAACAAGATATTAATAGCTTCGATGAAATGGAAATCATTCATCAAAGTTTAACTGATATCCATTGGGACGATATTTCTTTGCAGACTCAATTGGGCGAACTTACTTTAAGTTCGCCCCTTTTTGTCAATGCAATGACTGGTGGCGGTGGAGAAAAAACAGAAAATATTAACCGTCAATTGGCTATGGCTGCCAAAGAAACAGGCATTGCACTCGCTGTGGGCTCCCAGATGTCTGCGCTGAAAGATCCTAAAGAAAAAAGAAGTTATGAAATTGTTCGTGAAGAGAATCCAAATGGTATTATTTTCGCGAATATTGGTAGTGAAGCTACTTTAGACCAAGCCAAAGAAGCGGTGGATATGCTTAAGGCTGATGCCCTTCAAATACATTTGAATGTGTTACAGGAACTAATCATGCCAGAAGGTGATCGTGATTTCACTAATCGATTACAAAAGATTGAACAAATTGTAAAAGCATTGGATGTACCTGTTATCATAAAAGAAGTCGGTTTTGGTGTGTCAATGGAATCTGCTCGTCAATTGAAGGAAATTGGTGTATCTTATATTGATGTTGGAGGTAAGGGAGGAACAAACTTCTCTAAAGTTGAGAATAAACGTAGAAAGCAACCTTTCTCTTCCTTCAATCAATGGGGCGTTCCTTCATCCATTTCCGTTAAAGAGGTGAAAAGTGTATTTCCTGAATGTAATGTTATCGCATCTGGTGGTATGAGGAATGGACTTGATGGAGCAAAAGCTTTTGTACTCGGTGCTAATGCTTTTGGTATGGCAGGTCATTTATTAAGGATTTTAATGAAAGAAGATTTAGAAACACTAGTTCAGGAAATTAACCACATTCACCACGAGTTTACCATTGCAATGATGGTTTTAGGTGCCAAAGATACCTACATGTTAGACGGAAAACCACATATTTTCACAGGTAGAACCAAAACATGGCTAGAACAAAGGCTTCCATCGTTTTAATATAACTCTATTGTCTCCAAACAATTGGTAAAATGGAACGGTGATGTTTGAATCAACAACAAATGTCGTAAGTGAAAAAGCCCCGCTCGAGTAATGCCTCGAGTGGGGCTCTTTCTGTGTATATAGGAATTATTAAAATGTTTCCTTGTGTAGCCACATAAAAAGTAATGAAGGTCATCTTAAGTTAATGCAACCATCGAGTTTGTAAGTCGCTAGCAGGAGGATTACGCTTTTCTTATTAGTAGTATCTTTCGTTTTATTTCTTCTTGTTTTCAGTTTGTTCATTCTCCATAAATGTGCTTCCTTTTGGGTGTGACTGTGTGTCACGGTCGCTTTCGACACGGCGCTCTTTTCGAAGTTTCTTTTCTTGTCGGTCTTTGCCCATATCTAACCCCTCCTTTTAGTATAGTTTTCAAAGTTTTTCTTAGATTATACATGATTAGATTCATCTCAATTGACCATAATGGTAAGGATAGAGAGGGGATTTGGGATGGAGGGCATATATTTTTATTATACCAGTTGGTTTTTATGGGTTATGTTTACATTTTTATCTAACAAAACTTCTACAAGATTTTATGCTTCATTGTTAATTTTATTATTGCTAAATAGTGTATCCTATTCAATTAATATAGGTTCGTATAATATATCTCTTACAGCAATTATTATTATAGTCAGCTCTTTAGTCATCTTGTCCCTACAAAAGCAACAAGTAAAAGCTGTGGTCATTTCGATTTCGATAGGGTTAGGTTACACAGGTGCTTTGTTTTGGGAAGCCGTTAGTCCGGTATGGTTAGTACTTCCGAGATTGTTACTCGTTACGTTACTTGCCTATTTATTGGTGTACGTGGCTGTTCATCAAATATGGATGAGAATAGGGGTATGGGGGCTTGGATCTGTATTAGGAGAGGTTATTTACTCTATTTACGTGGGGGAAATGGGATACAGGGAGCCAATTGGTGAGATGGCATACTTAGATATGTATAGTCTTGTCATCTTCATGGTATTAACTACAACATCATTCTTATATGTTGTAAATGAAGTAGAAGGTATGATTACTCAACGAATTAAAAGGAAAGTGGGAATGAAGCCGTGAATGAATTTACTTATCCTATCCTTTTTGGGGTAGTAGTCGGAGTTCTAGCGAGGCTTCTTATGCTTCGTACAGATTATCGACAGTACCCAACCTATCTACATGGTAAAGTTATTCATCTGTCGCTTGGGTTCATTGCTGCATTATTAGGGACGATTGCAGTTCCGGCTATTATTGAGAAGGAATATACGGCTGTTACATTCTTAACGATTGCAGCTAGTCAATTTCGGGAAGTACGCAATATGGAACGTAATACTTTGACAGAATTAGATGCATATGAATTAGTCCCTAGAGGAAATACATATATAGAAGGGATAGCCATTGCATTTGAAGGACGAAATTACTTAGTTATTTTTTCCTCATTTTTAGCTACCTTTGGTTATTTGGTTTGGAATATTTGGGTTGCTATAGGTGTATCCATTGTATCTTTTATACTCATTAGAAAGTACATGAGTGGGAATTCACTTAAAGATATAGTGGATATTGAATATGCACAACCTCATTTTGATGGAGCAGGTCTTTATGTAGATGATATTTACATCATGAACATAGGGTTGCCGCAGCGGCAAGAAGAAATAGTAGAATACGGAATGGGATTCGTATTAAGGCCAAAGAATTTTAATGTCCGATCTACCATTGCCAACTTAGGTCAAAGACAAGCTATCCTACATGATGTATCTGTTTCGTTGGGAGTTTTTCGCGATAGTGGTACACCTGCACTTGTACCACTTATCAAGCGAGATCTTGACGATGGAAGGATAGGGGTGTTCGTTTTGCCGCAAGAAAGGGATAAACAAAGGGCCATTGATATTATAGGGGCGGTTCCCGTTCTTGAGAATGCGATTCGTATGCCAAGTGAATCTAAAACCAATAGACAAAAGAGGGGTTCTTCATGAAGATCGAGAAGGCAGTGTTAGCTGCTGTGACGACGAATCGTTCCAATGTTGATGGTGGTACACCAATCTTTATTTGTGAGTCAAAAGAGGAGATGGACCAATTGGCATCAAATCTCGAAGCAATTTTAGATGGAATAAGTCACGCTCTAAGTGATGAATTGTATATTATTGTGAAACATTAAAGTGAAATTGCAAATTAGTCTATTCACAACAAGAATCGAAGAAAAGCGTTGTTTGTGAAGTCTAGTTTTGCTAAAATAAAAAAGTTAAGAGTAAACCCTTCTTACTTGACAAGAGGGGTTTTTACAATGTGAATATTATCATGTAAGCGTAGAGGATGTGCTCTGCCTATGATTTTGTATCTGATGTCTGTAGAGTGCCAATCAGAATAACATTAAGGTATCGTAATAGTGGAAATTGAAATCGAAATAGAAAAGGAAAGGGTGATCCTTTCATGCGTAAATCAACAGTAGCAGTCGTAGGACGTCCAAACGTCGGAAAGTCAACTATATTCAATAGACTCGTTGGTGAAAGAATCTCTATTGTAGAAGATACACCAGGAGTTACCAGGGACCGTATTTATGCAGAAGCTGAATGGCTGAATACAAATTTCAACATCATTGATACAGGTGGAATTGAGCTTGGGGATGAGCCATTACTCGTGCAAATGCGTGCTCAAGCAGAAGTAGCTATTAATGAATCTGATGTCATTATTTTTATGGTTAATGGTCGAGAAGGCATAACAGGAGCAGATGAGGAAGTAGCCAAACTCCTTTATAAATCAAATAAGCCGGTCGTATTGGCAGTTAATAAAGTAGACAATCCAGATATGCGCGACCAGATATATGAATTTTATTCTTTAGGCTTTGGTGAACCATTCCCGATTTCTGGGACACATGGATTAGGTTTAGGTGATATGTTAGATGAAGTTGTTCACCACTTCCCAGAATTGGCTATTCCAGATGAAGAAGATGATACCATTCGTTTTAGCTTAATAGGTAGACCGAATGTCGGTAAGTCCTCGTTAGTTAATACGATTTTAGGAGAAGAACGGGTGATCGTTAGTGAAATGGAAGGTACGACTAGAGATGCCATCGATACATCATTTTCAAAAGATGATCGCGATTACGTTATCATTGACACAGCTGGAATGAGAAAACGTGGTAAAGTATATGAAACATTAGAGAAATATAGTGTGATGAGAGCATTAAAAGCGATTGAACGTTCCGATGTCGTATTAGTTGTGTTAGATGCTGAAACGGGAATCATTGAACAGGACAAGAAGATCGCAGGGTATGCCCATGATGCAGGAAGAGCCATTGTCATCGTTGTAAATAAATGGGATGCTATTGATCGAGATGAGAAAACCATGAAAGAATTTGAAGACAAAGTTCGTCAGCAATTTCAATTTTTGGATTATGCACCAATCGTCTATCTTTCTGCTAAAACGAAAAAACGTATTCATACATTAGTACCAAATATTTTACAAGCAAGTGAAAATCATACTAAGCGTGTTCAGTCTAGTATTCTAAACGAAGTGATTATGGATGCGTTAGCGATGAAACCAGTTCCTTCTCTAAAAGGGAAGAAGCTAAGAATATTTTATGCTACACAAGTAGCAGTAGCCCCTCCTACTTTTGTGGTGTTTGTCAACAATCCAGACTTATTACACTTTTCATATGAACGCTTTTTAGAGAATCGAATTCGAGAAGCTTTTGGCTTTGAAGGGACTCCGATAAAAATTTACGCTCGTCAGCGAAAGTAAAGGAGAGATTTGAATGGCTAAAGTAGCAGTTTTAGGTGCTGGTAGTTGGGGAACAGCTCTATCGATTGTGTTAGCTGATAACAACCATGATGTTCGTCTGTGGACTCATCGAGAAGACCAAGCAAATGAAATCAACCGTACTCATAAAAATGAACGTTATTTAAAAGAAGCTACCATTCCAACAACATTAAAAGCATATTCGGAATTGGAAAGCGCTCTGGAAGATGTGACGGCGGTTGTTCTCGTAGTTCCAACCAAAGCAATACGAGAGGTCTGTCAAAAAGTAACAAAGGCATTAACACGGAAAATAACGATTATTCATGCAACAAAAGGGATTGACCCTGATTCTTTAAAAAGAGTCTCGGAAATGATTCAAGAAGAAATGCCACCGGAACATTATGAAGATGTTGTCGTTCTTAGCGGCCCAAGTCATGCAGAGGAAGTAGGATTACGTCAACCCACAACAGTCACCGTCTCCTCTCAAACGATAAAAGAAGCAGAAGTGGCACAAGATTTATTTATAAATGAGAATTTCCGAGTTTATACCAACCCTGATGTGGTAGGAGTTGAACTCGGAGGTGCTTTAAAAAATATTATTGCCTTAGGAGCTGGAATTTCTGATGGACTTGGGTATGGAGACAATGCGAAATCTGCTCTCATAACAAGAGGTTTAGCTGAAATTGCTCGTCTGGGTACATCCATGGGCGCCAATCCACTTACATTCGCAGGATTAACAGGGGTTGGGGATCTAATTGTAACTTGTACTAGTCAACACAGTCGAAACTGGCGTGCTGGTAATATGTTAGGCAAAGGATATGCCTTAGATGATGTACTTGATCATATGGGAATGGTTGTGGAAGGTGTACGCACAACAAACGCAGCCTATAAGCTTTCTAAACAGCAACAAGTTGAGATGCCAATAACTGCTGGGATTGAACAGCTATTATTCCGTGGTGCTCACCCTAAAGACGTGGTTGATCAGTTAATGACTAGAGGTCGTCGTCATGAGATGGAAGACTTGGCAGATATCTTAGGGAATCAATTTTCTTCATAATCCTATAACCTATATGCTCACGCATGATTTTCCTCCGCATATACTATGTTGAAAGTTTATTATAAGGAGGAAATCGTGTGAGCGGATTTCAAAAAAAAGCGTTTGATCATCTACAAAAAAAAGCAAATATTTCATCAGATGAAATCTTTAAAGTGGCTGATTCAATGAAGAATGCCGATTTTAAAGATGAGAAAACGGTTCGTAATCTTGTAAAACAACTCTCTAAAATGGCTGGGAAACCTGTTTCTAAAGAAAAAGAAGATAAAATTGTAAAAGCCATTGTAGAAAATAATATGGACATGAATCAATTAAATCAAATGTTTAAAAAATAATGAACTATAGGCATTTGAGGATGCGTCTGAATCATTTTATGCATACTATAAATCGCAGCAGTAAAACATGAAGAGTTGTAACGTCAGGGTACTATTTAGTCAGACCGAGGTGAGTTTAGCCCCTATCACCTCGGTTTTTTGTACGTTCAGAAAATCTTTTTATAAATATAGGGGGGCATTCAATGAATTCCTTGTATGAGAGGTCCTTGCCACATTGATGGATTCTGTCATCGCCTGACGTGTGATATAATACATACGTCATTAGTACAACTATGTTTAAGGAGCTGGCTATATGTCTAGAGGAATGTTAAACATGTATATTTCTTTTGCCGGCATCATTTTTATGTTTCTTGCTATAGGATTGATTTTATTAAGTCGATATAAGTTATCCGGAATACTTAGTGGGATTACAGCTTTTCTTGCTTACATATTTTTGATGCTGGGTGGTATCATTATTTTCTACATTGTATTTAGTGGTCCTACATCTTAAGAAACAATAACGGAGGAATAGAGATGTCTCGGAAGTTTATGCTCATGATTGTGCTAATTCCCTTTATACTAACAGGGTGCTTGTATCCTGATGAAAATTTAACGAAAAATCAGGTGCCAAATACAGTTCAACTACAATCGATGCAGACAGCAATTGACCAATTTAAGGAGAGCCATCCATATGAGCTTCCTATAAAGAACAGAGAAAAGGAAACACCGGTTTTTCAAAAGTATCCAATTGATTTTAGTCGTTTAAAAGAAGCTAATATACTTGCGGAAGCACCAGGGAATTCATTTCAACGAGGTGGCGTGTATCAGTATGTTCTCATTCATCCTGAGGAAGATCCGACTGTAAAGGTTATTGATATTCGTGCTACTCAAAATTTGACACAAGTCAATATTCGACTTGCAGCCTATCGAAATGAACATCGTTATCCTCCTTTTGGAGAGAAAGTAGCTGATGATATATACACCATAAATTATAAGAAGCTGGGATATGATGATCCTCCACAGGTGAAAAGCCCGTACACACAAAATCTATTACCAATCGTAATGGATGTAGAAGGAGATCTTTATATCGATTATCGCCCAGACTTATATGATTTTCTGCAAAAATATGAACACAATTATAAAACCGGTGATGATATCCGATATCTTTTAGCAGAACATTCTCCAATTGTACCTGCGAATTCCCTTCCTTACACGATTAAGGATGGGGAACCAGTCTTTGACCCAAATATAAATTCACAAGATGCCTCATAATGAGGCATCTTTTTTTATATATTATATCAAGTCGCAAAAATATAAGGCATAAGAGTTTTCCGAGAGTCCTAGAAATAGGTAGCTTCTTTTTCTAATTACAAGCACATCTTTTTAGTCTTATGGCGAAAGACATGTCATATCATTCATTTAAGAGAGTTTTTACATCTTTGTTAAAAATCATGTTTTTCTAATAAAACAAGTCATAATTCACTAGGACAACATCATAGAATTGTATTGTCAAAGATTCGTAAGCGATTATGTCTTGCATGTCCAAGCGAAGTAGAAGTAAAGGATCGGGAGGGGATCACTTGGAAAGAGTAGATATTTTCAAAGATATCTCAAAACGAACTGATGGAGATATTTATTTAGGTGTAGTAGGAGCGGTTCGAACAGGTAAATCCACATTTATTAAAAAGTTTATGGAGCTAGTTGTGCTTCCAAATATCCAGGATGAAGGCGAAAGAGCACGAGCGCAAGATGAACTCCCGCAGAGCGCAGCAGGAAGAACAATCATGACTACAGAACCAAAATTTGTACCTAATCAAGCAGTGCAAGTTCATGTAGATGAAGGTCTAGATGTGAATTTCCGAGTTGTGGATTGCGTAGGATATACGGTAAATGGTGCAAAAGGGTATGAGGACGAGAATGGTCCAAGAATGATTCATACACCTTGGTATGAAGAGCCAATCCCTTTTCATGATGCAGCAGAGATTGGTACTCGTAAAGTAATTACAGAGCATTCCACTATTGGTGTAGTCGTTACGACAGATGGAACCATTGGTGAGATTCCAAGACATGATTATGTAGAAGCTGAAGAGCGAGTTGTTGAAGAATTACAAGAGGTAGGCAAGCCTTATATTATGATCATAAACTCTGTACGACCTCATAGTCAGGAAACAGAGTTGCTGAGACAGGAGCTACAGGAAAAATACGATATCCCTGTTATTGCTATGAGCGTAGAGAGTATGCGTGAAAATGATGTATATAATGTTTTGCGTGAAGCCCTTTATGAATTTCCTGTGCTTGAGGTTAACGTGAATTTACCAAGCTGGGTAATGGTGCTTAAAGAGGGACATTGGCTTCGTAAAAACTACCAAGAGGCTATTCAAGATACTGTAAAAGATATTAAAAGGCTAAGAGATGTTGATCGTGTAGTTGGTCAGTTCTCTGAGTATGATTACATTGATCGGGCACAGTTAGCTGGAATGGAAATGGGTGAAGGAGTAGCTGAAATTGACTTGAATGCACCAGATTATCTTTACGATCAAGTATTGAAAGAAATTGTGGGAGAAGAGATTCGTGGTAAAGATCACTTGCTACAATTAATGCAAGATTTTGCCCATGCTAAGCGAGAATATGACCAGGTATCTGAAGCTTTACAAATGGTGAAACAAACCGGATACGGAATTGCAGCTCCTGCTCTAGAAGATATGTTCCTGGATGAACCAGAAATCATTCGCCAAGGTTCACGTTTTGGTGTAAGGCTAAAGGCAGTAGCCCCATCTATTCATATGGTAAAGGTAGATGTAGAATCTGAATTCGCACCTATTATAGGAACTGAAAAGCAAAGTGAAGAACTAGTACGATATCTTATGCAAGACTTTGAAGAGGATCCGCTTTCTATTTGGAACTCAGACATATTTGGTCGTTCTTTAAGCTCTATCGTTCGTGAAGGAATTAGTGCAAAATTATCATTGATGCCTGAAAATGCTAGATACAAGTTGAAAGATACATTAGAACGTATCATTAATGAAGGTAGTGGCGGATTGATCGCAATCATTTTATAAGCGGTGATTCGCCGCTTTTTTTATGAAAATTAAAATATTTAGAAATATAGGAAATACCCTTATTTTTTCGCGTAAATAGCGAGAAATAAGGGTTTTTTTATAAATTTTTATAAAAAATTTTCCCGATGATTTTTTTCCGTATATGTAAGGGGTATTTGGTAAGTTGAAATGGTCTTAAACACTGTTATATCAAGGTTTGAGAGTTTTGTTAGAAAATTAAGTCATTTTAGTCTGAAATGGGTGTAAAACCTGATATGATAGCCTGAATGATGAAGAATCTTAGTGGTTTTTATTGAATTTCCTAGTCTCATCGTTTAATATAAGGCTTGTCATCAAGTTTTATTGATGATTTGTACGTATAAGACGTCAATAAAATGTGAACAAATGATAGTACAACATTTGTTCCAACATGAACAACCATCCCTGGGAGGAGGTGAATAGCATGAACAAGACTGATCTAATCAATGCAGTTGCAGAGAAAAGTGATCTTTCTAAAAAAGATGCTACACAAGCTGTGGACGCAGTATTTGAATCTATCTCTGATTCACTACAAAACGGTGATAAAGTACAACTAATTGGTTTCGGGAACTTTGAAGTACGTGAACGTGCAGCACGTAAAGGTCGTAACCCACAAACAGGTGAGGAAATCGAAATTTCTGCTAGCAAGGTTCCTGCATTTAAACCAGGTAAAGCCCTTAAAGATGCTGTAAAATAATTTTTACATATAGGGCTAATAACAGGCTGACTCAACTTGAGTCAGCCTTATTTTCCACTTCAATAGATAACTAGTTCCTTATCTACATATAAAATACCAAGATGTGAATTTTGTCTTATGTAAATTCATAACCTGCTCATGCATAGAATGCTTATCACAAATTTGTATCTATACAGCGTTTTAGAGCAATTCTTTATGAATTGACATAGGCTTAAATTTACGAGATAGTTAAATAAGAAAAGTACTAGGAGGATCTTCATGAGTAATGGAAAAAGTGGAGATTTTTTCGTGATAAAGGCTCTTCAAGATGGGGTGAATGTCATTGGTTTGACAAGAGGAACTGACACAAGGTTTCATCACTCAGAGAAACTAGATACTGGAGAAGTAATGATTGCTCAATTTACTGAGCATACTTCTGCAGTTAAGGTCAGGGGCAAAGCAATGATACAGACAAGTCACGGGGAAATGTACACAGATGAGGCAGAGTGAATCTCTCTGCTTTTTCTTTTTTTGGTACAACATACATAATTTGTGACCATAACAAACAGGTTTAGGATAGTGTACCTAATCGATTTATACCTATGACATACATATTAATCATCATTCATAGAAGAAATGGTGTTTTTCAAGTTTTAAATGGGCACCCTATACCTATTGATCAGTGAATTGCCATAGTAAGGTATGCTATAATGGTGTATGACTTAGCCGATAAAATCGGTATGGAAAGGCTTTAGGTGATGGCTTTGAATAGTAAAGACTTAAATATCGAGGAAATTAGATCATCAATCGAAAATCAAATTCGACATCCTTATTTAGCCAAATTCATCCCAAATCCTGTAATAAGTGAAGATAAATTAATGTTTCTAGCAACATTGATGAAGCAATCTGAGCTACCTGAAGACAAACAAAAGCAATACATCATCACCACGATGTTAGTTCAAATTGCACTTGATACACATGAATTAGTTACAACTACAGGAGCTCATGAAACAGCTGAAGTTCAAAAACAGCGACAATTAACCGTGTTAGCAGGTGATTATTACAGTGGGTTGTATTATTATCTTTTATCTAAACTTGAAGATCTCCCTATGATTCAAACATTAGCCTCAACGATTAAGGAGATTAACGAGTTGAAGATGAACATATATAATCAAGATTTCCCGACTCTATCACAAGTAATGGATGGATTAATGAAAGTAGAATCCTTATTAATTCAACGAGTTGCTGAGTTTGTGCAGAAACCTGTTATGAACGATGTTGCGGGTGATTGGCTATTAGCAATGCGATTACAATCCGAAAACAAACGTTACCATAAAAGAGAAACGGCGCCTATTCTTGAGTTATTGATGAGGAGCCCATTTGTTCAGGTAAATGGAATACATGCTATTCGTACGATGGACAAATTAATTCGCAAGCATATGCTTCGAGTAGAACAGTCCATTTCACATCTACCACAAAATTTTGAAATCTTAAAAGATTACTTGCAACAGCATATATACCAATCATTTTATATTAAACAACGAGCAATGGAAGAAGGGTAATTATGGCTCAACAAACAAAATCTGAACGTGTACATCACGTTTTTGAGAAAATATATAATCGATATGATTTGATGAATTCCATTATATCCTTTCAAAGACACAAAGCTTGGCGAAAAGACGTAATGAAAAAAATGCAAGTACATCCAGGTGACCAAGCCCTTGATGTATGCTGTGGAACTGGGGACTGGACCATTGCTCTATCAGAAGAAGTAGGGAATAAGGGTAGAGTGATAGGGCTTGATTTTAGCCAGAATATGTTGTCTGTTGGTCGTAAAAAGAAACAAGAACTGACACTTAAAAATACAGAATTCATCCATGGTGATGCGATGAATTTACCGTTTGAGGATAATGAATTTGATTTTGTTACCATAGGTTTTGGATTACGCAACGTACCGGACTATATGACTGTTCTTCAGGAAATGACTAGAGTAGTTAAACCAGGTGGTAAGGTTGTATGTCTGGAAACCTCTCAACCAACTGCACCAGGGTTCAGACAAGCCTATTATTTCTATTTTCGTTATATCATGCCTGTTTTCGGACGTCTTTTTGCTAAAAGCTATGATGAATACGCATGGCTCCATGAGTCAGCCAAAGACTTTCCAGGTAGGGAAGAATTGCGTAAGATGTTTGAAGACGCAGGATTGAATCCTGTGGAAGTTAAAAGCTATACAGGTGGAGTAGCAGCAATGCATATGGGTGAAAAGCCAAAACAATAAGAACAAAAGCTTAGGGCTCGCGCTGTGTGACGTATGGTCTACGGTCTATACGACGCAGATTGTGTTGCTGGATGTTGAAGTAGGTTTATTCGAGCCTTTTTCACCTTAGAACTTCACCTGATCCCTTAGGAGATAAAAGGACTGCGACAACATGAGTGACTTGATGGTGACGTATCACTCTTATCATACATAGGCAAGTGAAGCACAATAGTCTCTGCAGCTGTGTGTGCTCTTTAATAGTACACATAAGCCAACATTTTTATACTTTCCTATATAGCAAGAAATAAACTGATTCAAAAGGTGACCCCCAATGAAATTAGCAATGATATATCCATTTTTGAAAAACGATATCGATAAAATTGAACAAGCATTGAATCAAACGATTCAAGCAGAACATCCAGTGCTACGGGAAGCTTCTACTCAGTTACTTGAAGCAGGTGGGAAGCGAATTCGTCCCGTGTTTGTTTTGTTAGCGGGAAAATTTGGCGAATATGATATCGAACGTATGAAAGATGTCGCGGTATCGTTAGAGTTGATTCATATGGCGTCATTGGTTCACGATGATGTTATCGACGATGCCGAATTACGAAGGGGACAACCAACAATAAAAGCTAAATGGGATAACCGTATAGCTATGTACACAGGTGATTATATTTTTGCGAGAGCTCTAGAATGCTTATCTAATTTAGAGACTGCTAAAGCCCATCGAATTCTCTCAGAAACTATTGTGGAAATATGTATCGGTGAAATTGAACAAATAAAGGATAAATTTAATTGGGATCAAAATCTTCGTACATATTTAAGGAGAATTCGTAGAAAGACGGCCATACTCATTGCAGTTAGTTGTAGACTTGGTGCTGTAGCTGCCGGTGCTTCCCTAGAAGTGGAAAGAGCTTTATTCCGTTATGGATATTATGTAGGGATGTCCTATCAAATAATTGATGATGTATTAGACTTTACTTCTACAGAAAAAGAACTGGGTAAGCCTGCTGGTAGTGATTTAATGCAAGGGAATATCACCTTGCCTGTGTTGTATGCGATGCAGCAAGACTCTAATTTAAGGCAAGATTATCTTGAATCTCTTGAAAACGAGGAAGCATCTAGTGAACAAATGCAACATATTATCACACGAATTAAAGATACCGGAGCTATAAAGCAATCCCTTGCTATTAGTGAAAAATATTTACATAAGGCTTTTACTGAAATAGAAGTATTACCTGATCAAAAAGAAAAGCAGACTTTAAGAAATATAGCGAAATATATCGGCAAACGGAAATCCTAACCAAATTCTGTTTGCTACTTTTTTTATAATCTGATAGAATTTTCTACGGTAATATATTTAAACGCTTTCACAATCTACATAACGAAGAGGTGGAGAAAATGGAAAAAACGTTTATTATGGTAAAACCTGATGGAGTGCAACGCAATTTAGTAGGAGACATTGTTTCCCGTTTTGAGAAAAAAGGCTTTAAGTTAGCAGGTGCTAAACTAATGCAAATCCCAAATGCTCTAGCAGAAGAACATTATGGGGAACACAAAGAGAAACCTTTCTTTGGTGAGTTAGTAGAATTTATTACATCTGGACCAGTATTTGCAATGGTGTGGGAAGGCGAAAATGTAATCGCTACCGCGCGTCAGATGATGGGACAAACAAAACCTTCTGAGGCATTACCTGGAACAATAAGAGGAGATTTTGGCCTTACAGTAGGGAAGAACGTAGTACATGGCTCTGATTCCCCTGAAAGCGCAGAACGTGAGATTAATCTTTTCTTTAATCAAGATGAATTAGTAAGCTATGAAAAAAATGACCACAATTGGATTTACTAATTAGTAAGATTCCATAAAATCTCAAAAGACACCTTGGCTTTAAAAAAAGCTAGGGTGTCTTTTATATTTTGTATTATGTCTATTAACACGAATATGTACATCAAGGTATGTGGGCCTAATAACATTAGCATTTGTAGAAGTTATTCCATTTTTATGACACGACGAAACAGTTGTATATAGTGCGTATTATCTAATATTTATGCCTTCCCTATAATGCCTTGTATTTTTGAGTGCAAATGACCCTTTTCGACAATTCTCGCGCTTTTCTGATACCTTTACAGAAAACTAGTGTTCCATTCATATAAGTTTTGATAGAATGAGAAGGAGCGGGAGAAAGGGAGCGTACATAAAAGATGAGCATGGATTATCAAACATTTATTCAGCAAGTAAATCGAAGAACTGGGATTGATTTATCCCTGTATAAAGAAGCTCAGATGAAGAGAAGATTAACAACATTACGAGATAAAAGAGGTTTCCCTACATTTGATGAATATTTTAAAGCATTAATCAAAGACCAACAGTTGTATTTTGAATTTTTAGATCGGATGACCATTAATGTTTCTGAATTTTATCGAAATTATAAGAGGTGGGAAGTACTAGAGAAAACGATTCTCCCTTCCTTAGTAAAAGGTAAAAATAAAATAAAGGTATGGAGTGCTGCCTGTTCTACTGGTGAAGAACCATACACGCTTGCAATGGTACTAAGTCAATTTTTTTCGTTATCTGACATTAAAGTTCTTGCTACGGATATTGACGAGAATTCAATGCAACGAGCACGTGAAGGTGTCTATCCTGAACGTTCTTTAAAAGAAGTTCCTCCTTCTATAAAAAAGAAATACTTTAAACAAGAAGGCCAATTTTATCATGTAACGAATGATATTAAACAAACCGTTACATTTAAAAAACATAACCTACTGGCGGACGCATATGAACAACATTTCGATCTTATTATTTGTCGCAATGTTTTAATCTACTTTACAGAGCAAGCAAAAATGGAGGTCTACCAAAAATTTAGTGACTCCTTAAAACCGAATGGAATTCTCTTTGTCGGAAGTACCGAACAAATATTCACCCCTCAACATTATCATCTAGAAGTGGCAGACACATTTTTTTATCAGAAAAAACTTGTCTAAGAGATCTTATGGATCTCTTTTTTTATAGAAAAAAGCATTTCTTTTGGCGCTTATATGTTCATTTCCAGCCCATAGAGACTAGTAAACTTCCTACTTCTCCTTACGATAAGTCAGCATCGGATCGCTACCGCTCTCCGTGTTTCCTTTCGACCTACACGACGTAGGTTGGTTCGATGTTGCTGCGTGACGAAAAGGGTTTAATCGGACCTCCATCATTTCAGAACTTCCTCTAAATCACTTTAGACAGTTTGTACGTCGCTAAGCGGGTGCTTGTGCCTTTCTTTATTAAGAATATTATCGATTATACAATCGAGTGTTGTGAAAATTCTAGTAAATGTTGCATAATGCATAGTAAGGTTACACACTAGAAGTATTGAGGTAAACTATTCTGAAAATAAAAAACAGTTAGCTTCATTATTCTCATTTTTTTTACTTGAAACACACATCAATACAAGGATATGATATAGTAATACAAAATTGCATACATATACGGGAGGTATAGAATCATGCGCTATTTAACTGCTGGAGAATCACATGGAAAACAACTGACAACCATTATAGAAGGACTTCCTGCGAGAATGCCTTTTGTTAAAGATACAATTAATGAGTCTTTAATTAGAAGACAAGGTGGATATGGAAGAGGACGCCGTATGCAAATTGAAAAGGATTTAATAGAAGTGACAGGCGGTGTTCGTCATGGGTACACATTAGGTTCACCTGTTTCGTTAGTACTGCACAACGATGATTTCACACATTGGAGAAACATTATGGGGGAAGACCCTATTCCAGAGGATGAGGAAGTGCGTCGTACTATTAGCCGTCCTAGACCGGGCCACGCAGATTTAAATGGTGCTCTTAAATATGGTCATCGTGATATGCGGAATGTTTTAGAGCGTTCCTCTGCAAGAGAAACTGCTGCAAGAGTTGCTGCTGGATCGGTAGCTAAACAATTACTTTCATCATTAGGCATAAATATTATAGGGTACGTAAATACAATAGGTGGCATTACAGCAGAGTATGATGCTGATTTGTCATTGAAAGAACGTCAGGAACAATCAGAAGAATCACCAGTACGTACGTTAGACAAAGAGGCAGAAAAAACGATGATGGAAGCTATTGATAAAGCTAAGAAAGATGGAGATTCAATTGGTGGAATTGTTGAGGTGATGGTAGAAGGTATGCCAGCTGGAGTAGGCTCGTATGTACACTATGATCGTAAACTAGATGCTAGAATTGGTGGAAGTATCATGAGCATTAACGCCTTCAAAGGAGCGGAAGTAGGAGTAGGATTCGGAGCTGCTCACCTTAATGGAAGTGAAGTTCATGATGAAATAGCGTGGAGTGAAGAAAAAGGGTACTATCGAAAAACGAATAATTTAGGTGGATTTGAAGGTGGAATGACAACTGGTATGCCTATCATCGTGAAAGGCGTTATGAAACCTATTCCTACCTTGTACAAACCACTTCAGAGTGTAGATATTGATTCAAAAGAACCTTTTAAAGCTAGCATTGAAAGGTCTGACTCATGTGCTGTACCTGCTGCAGCCATCGTGATGGAGCACGTCGTAGCATGGGAGCTTGCAAAAGCGATAACAGAACAATTTCCTTCTGATCAATTCCCTAAGCTAAAAGAAAGTATTGATCAATATCGAGAAGAGATTAGGTGCTTCTAATGGTAATGGCAGAGTTACCGATTCATACCAAAGATACAAGCTATAAGGTGTTTATTGGTGAGGGGTTATGCAGTAAGGTTGGATCCCTTCTGCCTAAACAATATAATCAGGTATTTATCATAACGGATTCTCACGTTGCCAACTTGTATTTAAATGAAGTGGTGGCTTCATTTTCGAGTAATGTTACAGTATCAACCTATACTGTCCCTGCAGGTGAAAACTCAAAGCAAATGGACTGGTTCCATGAGTGTCATACGTTTGCAATTGAATCGGGTCTTGAACGAAGTGATTTAATTGTAGCTCTTGGTGGAGGTGTAGTTGGGGATTTGGCTGGATTTGTAGCAGCTACTTACATGCGTGGAATCGACTATATACAAGTACCTACAACGATACTCGCACATGATAGTAGTGTTGGTGGTAAAGTGGCGATTAACCATCCCCAAGGGAAAAATATGATTGGAAGTTTTCACCAACCTAAAGCTGTGATATATGATACCGAAACGCTTGCTACCCTTTCACATACTGAATGGCGATCAGGTATGGCAGAAGTTATTAAACATGCCTTGATAGCAGATCACGAAATGCTAGAACAGTGTTTGGAACTACCATCATTCGACTCGATTTCCAATGCAACGTTAGCTGATTTATTAAAAAAAGGTATCCAAGTTAAAGCAGCGATCGTTAGAGAAGATGAGAAAGAAAAAGGTGTTCGTCGTTATTTAAATCTTGGCCATACACTGGGGCATGCCATCGAAGCTGAATCTGGTTATTCGTCGATTACGCATGGAGAAGCTGTTGCTATTGGAATCGATTTCGCCTTATTTTTAAGTAATAAACAATTCCCTGAAGCAACACTACCAATTGATGCTTACCGCAAATGGTTAGAAAAACACCATTATCCTATGTCATCAAAACTAAAAGAATACAGTATAGAAGCTTTAATGGAAAAGATAAAGAATGATAAAAAGAACGATCGTCAACAAATTCGTATGGTATTGTTATCATCTGTTGGAGAGCCAACACTTGCATCCTACACTGAGAAGGCGTTGATGGATGAGTTAATAGAATTTAGAAGTGAGGTGAGGGATACTTGATACGAGGGGTACGGGGTGCGACCACGGTAGAAGCCAATAAAGAACAAGAAATTCTTACACATACAAATAAACTGATTGTCGATATGATACAACAAAATAAGATTCAAGCAGATGATGTAGCGTCTGTATTTATTTCAACTACAGAAGACTTGGATGACACATTCCCTGCAAAAGCATTAAGACAAGTAGAAGGTTGGACGTATGTTCCTGTTATGTGTATGCGAGAGATTCCTGTACCAAATAGCTTGGAGAAGTGTATTCGTGTGATGATACACTTTAACACTGAACAAAAGCAAAATGAAGTTCATCATCTTTATCACAACAGGGCTGTTCAGTTGAGACCAGATTTAGTTAGAAGAGAACAGGAGGACTAGACCATGAGAACAAAACCTATCTTAGCTAATTTATCCCCATATATACCAGGAAAAACGATAGAAGAAGTGAAACAGTCATATGGCTTAGAACACATTGTGAAACTTGCTTCAAATGAAAATCCTTTTGGTTTTTCTGACTACGTAAAATCAGGCTTACAACAAGCGGTAGAGGGCTTGGAAATTTATCCGGATGGGTATGCTAGAGAATTACGCACAACCCTTTCTAATCGATTAAACGTAAATGAGAAGCAACTTATATTTGGGAACGGATCTGATGAAGTAGTACAGATCATTTGCCGAACATTTTTAGAGCCAGGTGTTAACACAGTAATGGCCACTCCAACCTTTCCTCAATACCGTCATAATGCGCTCATTGAAGGTGCTGAAGTTCGTGAAGTGCCACTTGATAATGGCGTACACGATTTAAACAGTATGTTACAACAAATTGATGATCATACTCGCGTGGTGTGGATTTGTAATCCAAACAATCCTACAGGAACTATGATTGATCATAAAGCCTTTGAATCCTTTATGGAACACTGTCCTGATAATGTCTTAGTTGTGATGGATGAAGCTTATGTGGAGTACGTCTCTAACACTGATTTTCCTGATACATTATCCGCTTTGTCTTCATATGACAATCTATTAATAACAAGAACCTTCTCTAAAGCATACGGATTAGCAGCTCTCAGAATTGGCTATGGTATTGCTAGTGAATCAATCATATCTAATTTAGAGCCTTCGAGAGAGCCCTTTAACACTTCCTCTTTAGCACAAAAAGCGGCTCTTTTAGCATTAGAGGATCAGATATTTATAAACGAAACATTTAAGAGTACGGTTGAAACAAAGAAAGATTTACAAATATTCTGTGACAACCATGGGGTAACCTACTACCCTTCAGAAACGAATTTCTTGCTTATCCATTTGCCAATATCAGGTGATGAGATGACGGAGTATTTATTACGAAACGGTTTTATTGTTCGCTCTGGTGAAGCGCTTGGGATTCCGAACTCTATTCGACTTACAATAGGAAAACAGAACCACATGGACAAAATCATGGAAGCCATGAGTGAAAAACTGTCAGAAGGTAGGTAGATTTAACTCATGCAATCAACGATTCTTGTAAGTGGATTAGGGCTAATTGGAGGCTCTATCGCTTTAAACTTAAAACAACAAAACCATACGACTGTCATTGGGTTTGATCAAAACAAGGAATCTTTAGATTATGCCTTGAAAACAGGTATGATAGATTATTCAGTTCATAGCTTTGAAGAAGGAGTTCATTTCTCAGATGTAGTCGTATTAGCTACACCTGTTTCGGTGTGTATTGACTATCTTCACATAATAGATGAAATGAAACTTTCACAGCCGTTACTAGTGACGGATGTGAGTTCTGTAAAGAAACCTATTATGGAAGCTGCAGCTATGCTTCAAAACAATTTTATTCATTTTGTAGGTGGGCATCCAATGGCTGGTTCCCATAAGCATGGGGTTGAAGCAGCCAAAGCCCACTTGTTTGAAAATGCATTTTACCTGTTAGTCCCCGGAAAAGGGAGTAATGATGAAGATGTTCAAAAACTTGAATCTCTACTTGAATCAACCCGGAGTCATTTTGTCACGGTTGGAGAACAGGAACATGATCAAATGACAGGGGTGATTTCCCATTTTCCTCATCTGATTGCGTCCTCTCTCGTACATCAGGCTAAGAATTGGCATCGTGTTTATCCATTCATGCATGAGTTAGCAGCAGGAGGGTTTCGAGATATTACGAGAATCGCTTCAAGTCACCCAAAAATGTGGAATGATATTCTTCTTCAAAATAAAGACACCATTTTAACGTTATTAAAGGATTGGATTACAGAGATGAATCATCTAAAAGATTTAGTAGAAACGGATGATCATAGTAAACTTCAAACCTACTTAGCAGATGCTAAGCAATTTCGAGATGGTCTTCCTATTAAGAAGAAAGGTGCAATTCCATCCTTTTATGATGTGTATGTGGATATCCATGACCAACCTGGGGCACTCTCCGAGGTAACACACCTTTTAGCTCAATCTAAGATAAGTATTGTGAATATTCAAATTCTTGAAGTTAGAGAAGGGATTACAGGCGTATTAAGGTTGAGTTTTCAGACTGAAGAGGACCAGAAGCGAAGTAAACTAGTTTTAGAGCGAAATGGATATGAAACAACTATTCAATATTAAAAGGGGGGAACTATATGGGTACCATGACTATTTCAAAAAGGACAAAAGCTGTTACTGGGACCATTGCAGTTCCAGGGGATAAATCCATGTCCCATCGAGCAATTATGTTGGCAGCGATATCTAATGGGAAGAGCACGATTGATAATTTCCTAACTGGTGAGGATTGCCTAACCACGATTGTTGCTTTCGAAGCGATGGGGATCAAGATTGAACGAAATGAGAGCAAGGTTACTGTTCATGGCAAGGGATTATATGGCTTAGACGAGTCAATGCAACCTATAAATCTTGGAAACTCTGGTACAACAACACGATTACTTTTAGGAATATTAGCAGGGACACCACACCATTATTGTTTGTATGGAGATGAATCATTATCAGTTCGTCCAATGGACAGAGTGACCATCCCTCTCACCAAAATGGGAGCAGCTTTTGATGGGAATCAACACGGTCGCCTTCTACCGATGAGTGTAAGGGGAGACAACTTACAGCCTATAGAGTACACTCTTCCTATTAATAGCGCTCAAATTAAGTCGTCCATTCTTTTAGCTGGTTTATTTACTAAGGGTATAACAAAAGTGATTGAACCAGTGCCAACACGAGATCATACAGAACGGATGTTTACTGCTTTTGGAGTCGATATCAGTAGACAAGGAAATACAATTTCTCTAAAAGGACAGCAGCAACTCACGGCTACAAATCTTGAAGTTCCAGGTGATATATCCTCCGCGGCTTTTTTTATTTGCGCTGCAGCGTTGAAATCTGAAAGTGACCTTATTATAAAGGATGTAGGATTGAACCCAACCCGTACTGGAATCATTGATGTACTCCAACGTATGGGGGCAAATATCCAAACGAGTATAACTAGATACATTGGGGATGAGCCTATTGGTGAAGTATTTGTAAAAGGTGGGCAATTGACTGGTATAACGATTTCAGGTAACGATATTCCTCGTGTGATTGATGAAATCCCTATTATTGCTTTAATAGCCTCTCAAGCAAATGGGAAGACTGTCATTAAGCATGCAGAAGATTTACGTTACAAGGAGACAGATAGAATACAAGCTGTTGTGGATACATTACGTAACATGGGCGTTGATATTAAAGGAACGGAAGATGGCATGGTCATTAATGGGAAGCCATCCAAACTAAAGGGTGGAGAGTATCATTCTTATAAAGACCATCGTATCGGTATGATGATTGCAATAGCTTCCTTATTAACGAATGAAGATATTAATTTACATGAACCTGATTGCATTTCCATTTCCTATCCTTCATTCTTCAACCATTTTGATCAGCTTTTAGAAGACTAGGAAAGTACACATAACTCTATTAATGTCTTCATACCTTGTACTAACAGCAGTAAGTAGGAGGTAAGGGTATGAAGGCATATTCTATTCATTCAAAGCAAAGTTTAATCCGGAGTGAATGGTCAGAGGTGTCGATAGGTGTACAAAATGGAAAATGGTGTGCGATGCGTGATTTAAATAAGCATACATGTCAAATGAATACAGACTCGCTTTGGATGAGTCCAGGAAAAGTCTATGTGGATCTTGAATTTCCATTATATAAAGTAGACTACTTGGCACCTTTGGTAAGACGATTTATTTATAGGGGTTGTACTTGTATCGTTACACAAGTCCCTATTTATTCAAAACGAGAGATGAAAGAAACTTATTTTGCCTATATTGATGAATTAGAAGGCATAGCAATTGATTACATGGTTGTTCCTCGCATTCCCCTTATTCAACTAGATGCTTCCGTTATTCGCTTCTTTGGACTTCAGAAGGTTCCATTTATCATAGTCGAAGTTACTCATAAAGAAGATTTATTATCAAAAAGTTGGCAATGGATCGCTCAAGCACAACACCCTTCTTTTATACCGATTGTCCCAGTATATCAATTTGATGAAGATACCGTTACGTATAAGGATTGGCTGAAAATTGCTAAACAATTCGGTGTACGTACTTTACCGAAACCTTTAGATGAAAAACCACTTTCCATTGAAAATTTGCGAGTGACAGGAATTTCCCCCTTTAAAGGAGAATTTATACACTTAGGTGATGCAGATTACAATTTATATTCTATTCAACAAACTAAAGAAATTGAAGCTCCCGATCAAATGTTTTATCATAAAGCTATTCCATATGTTACAGTCTTACGTGGTCATATTTTAAGAGCGAAATTAGAGTTAAATGATTATAGTGGATGCGGTACACATCGATCTATTTCGATACCAAACCATTTTATGTATTAACTGAAAGGGTGGAACTATGCAAGGCCTAGAACAAGCAATCCAATTAATGAATTCAGGTAAATCAGATCAAGCTATTGAGCGTTTGCGTACTGAATTATCTAGAGCGAATGACGAGGAAAAATTTACAATAGCTGAAATGTTCCTTCAATGGGGCATGACAGATGATGCCGAGGAAATTCTTCATGAGTTGAATCAGCGATATCCTGGTGAACATGAAATCACGCTTTTATTAGCTGAGATATATGTGGATCAAGAGAAAGATGAACTGGCTATTGACTTATTAAACAAAGTTCCAGAAGATGATGATGAATATATGAGTGCTCTAGTACAACTTGCTGACTTATATCAAGCACAAGGATTATTTGAAGTTGCCGAGCAAAAGCTTTTAACAGCTAAGAATATATCTCCTGCTGAACCGGTGCTGGATTTCGCATTAGGCGAATTAGCTTTTTCTACTGGAGAATACCAAAAATGTATTCCATACTATGAAAAAGCTATGAGGCGGAACCAGCAAATGGGTGAAACAGAAATACCTTTACGGTTAGCTGAATCTTATGCCATCTTAGGTGACTTTCAACAATCTCTTGATTACTTCCAAGCTACGGATGATTACACACCAGACGTCCTGTTCCGTTATGGATTCACCGCTTATCAAGCAAACCGCATTGACATTGCGATGCGTGTATGGAAAAAATTAATAGAAGAAGACCCTTTTTATCAATCCGCATATCCTCTTTTAGCAGAGGCTCAAGAATCAGAAGGATTGATTCAAGAAGCATATGAAACTGCGCATAAAGGCTTGAAAAAAGATGAATTTAATAAGGACTTGTTTGTCCAAGCAGGTAAACTGGCATTTCGTATAGAGAATAAACAAGAAGGATATCAATTGATTCGACAAGCTATCTCGTTAGATCCTGGTGACAAAGAAGCAGCCATCTTTCTAGTAGAGCGACTAAAAGAAGATGGTGATTTTGAAGCAATTAAGGATTTACTAGAACATTTAATCGAAATGAAAGAAGAAGAGCCTCTTTACAAGTGGGAGTTAGCAAGAGCTAACAATGAATTAGAATACTTTAAAGAGGCATTAAACGACTATCAAGAAGCATATAATGCCTTTAAAGATGATAGCGACTTTCTTAAAGAATACGGTTACTTTCTTGTAGAAGAGGGCAGAGTAAACGAGGCTCACGATGTATTAAGTAAATATCTGGGAATTGACCCTACAGACGAAGAAGTGCAAGAGTATATGTCACGTCTACAGACAAATGACGACTAGTGGTGATTCATCTCTTTTAAAAAAGGAGGTCCTGGAAGTGAAAACGCCTGTATCGGTAGAGGATAAAAAGGAATTTGTTCGTTGGTTTTTGAATCATTATCAATTGAAGCGCCGAGAAAGTGTGTGGATCCTGAATTATTTGATTAATCATGACACAATAATGGAAAATGTTCATTTTGTAGAAGAGGCTCGTTTCTGTCCGCGAGGTATTATTATCTCAACTCATTGTGTGGAAGAAGTACCGTTTCGTTTTTATAAGGACCAAATTATGACAACAGATGCCGAGAAATCCTTCCATGATATTCGATTAAACCGAAATGAAGCTGTTTATATTCAGTTGAACTTCAAAAATGGTCATCAATCATCACAATATGCTGCTGTTTTAGAAGAAAACCCGTTTATGCCCAAGGATTATTTTATAACAGAAAAAGATCAAGAAATAGCAGAAAAGATTTTACAAACATCCATTTCAAACTATCAAACAGAACAATTAATGCAACAAATTGATGAAGCATTAGATACAGGTGATAAAGAAACATTCCAGAGACTTTCCCTTCAACTAAAAGAGCTACAGTATAAATACACCCCATAAAGGATATAGGGGTGTATTTTTTTTAGTTGTTACAGGTTAACTTCTTTTCAACACAGATTTTTGTAGTACAATAGAGAATAACTAATAGATAATGGAAGGTTAGGTTTTTGGTTATGCAATGGAAAACAGAAGACATGAATATGTATGTTCAATCTAAAGAATATGTAGATACAATAGTAATTCCGCTTTTACCAGTATCTTTTAATACTGATGATAAACAATTAGTATCGATGGCATTTCAGCATGAACTTTTAACAGTGTTTACAAATGAGATAGAAAAGCAATTTAAAGGAAGGATTTTTCTATCCCCATCCTATACGTATTCTCCTAGTACAGATATAGAACATGAAATGAATAGGCTGAATCTATGGTGTGAAGAAGCCGAGACACAAGGATTCAAACATATTCTATTGTTTACAATGGACCCAAAGTGGAAGAAACAAGAACGTAAATTAGAAGGCTCTCTTATTTGGTTACCTGCAGGACAAGTTGACACATTACATAGTGAGGAGGCACAAAAATATGTCCAATCACAAATTAATCAAGTTACAGAATTAATTATGGCATATTGGCAAGAATAATTCTTGAAGCGATTCCATTCTCATTATTGACCGGACAAGTAGATTGCGCTATCATAGTAATGTCCTAGTAAACTGTGTGATATTTTTCCATGAACGTTCGTGTAAACGTTGGATTATATGGATAGAGGGGGGAAAACAATGAGCGAAAGAAAGCAACAAGTATCCCGTCGACAATTTCTAAACTACACACTAACAGGTGTAGGCGGATTTATGGGTGCAGCAATGCTTGCTCCAATGGTTCGTATGGCTGTTGATCCTGTTCTTCAACCGAAGAAAGAGGGGGATTTTGTAGCGGTAACAGAGGTAAGTAAATTAACTAAAGAACCTCAACGCTTTAACTTCAAAATTGAACAAGTAGATGCATGGTACACCTCTGAAGTAACAAAAGCTGCATGGGTGTATAAAAAGGAGAATGACGAAATCGTTGCTCTATCTCCAATCTGTAAACACCTTGGTTGTGTTGTCAACTGGGAAGGTGGACAAGGACACGAAGATAGATTCTATTGTCCATGTCATGGTGGCTTGTACGAGAAAAGTGGGAAAAATGTTCCTGGCACACCACCACTAGCTCCGTTAGATTCGTATAAGACAAAAGTAAAAGATGGAACGCTTTACTTAGGTGAAGCAGTACCGAATATGGAGGTGTAAAACATGCTTCAAAAACTATATGATTGGGTTGATGAACGTGTTGATATTACACCTTTATGGCGTGATATTGCGGATCACGAAGTCCCAGAACACGTAAACCCTGCTCATCATTTTTCTGCATTTGTTTATTGTTTCGGAGGCTTAACGTTCTTCATTACAGTAATACAAGTGTTGTCTGGAATGTTCTTAACCATGTATTATGTACCAGATATTGAGAATGCATGGAAATCTGTTTATTACTTACAAAAAGAAGTAGCATATGGACAAATTGTTCGAGGCATGCACCACTGGGGTGCGAGTCTAGTTATCGTGATGATATTTTTACATACATTACGTGTATTCTTCCAAGGCGCTTATAAAAAACCTCGTGAATTAAACTGGGTTGTTGGGGTATTAATATTCTTCGTAATGCTTGGACTTGGATTTACTGGTTATCTTTTACCTTGGGATAACAAAGCGTTCTTTGCTACACAGGTTGGCTTAGAGATTGCCCAACAAACACCATTAATTGGTACGCAAGTAAAAACTTTACTTGCTGGTGACCCGGAAATTGTAGGTGCTCAAACCTTAACTCGATTCTTCGCAATTCATGTATTCTTCCTTCCTGCTGCATTGTTTGGTTTAATGGGAGCTCACTTTGTGATGATTCGTAAGCAAGGTATTTCTGGCCCACTATAGAACACGTTTAAAAAATACAGACACACAAAGGAGGGAACGCTGTGCATAGGGGAAAGGGTATGAAATTTGTTGGTGACTCACGTGTACCGGCAGAAAAGAAACCGAATATACCAAAAGACTATTCTGAATATCCTGGTAGAACAGAAGCGTTCTGGCCAAACTTCTTATTAAAAGAATGGTTGGTAGGTGCTGTTTTCTTAATAGGTTTCTTAACATTAACTGTTGTGGCACCATCACCTTTAGAAAAAATGGCAGATCCAACAGATGCTGGGTATATTCCACTACCAGACTGGTACTTCTTGTTTCTTTATCAGTTCTTAAAGTATGAATTCGCCAGTGGACCTTATATTGTTCTTGGCGCATTTATTATTCCAGGCTTAGCTTTTGGTGCATTATTACTAGCACCATTCTTAGATGCTGGACCTGGCCGACGTCCATTTCAGCGTCCAATATCAAATGCATTGATGTTAATCGGTTTAGCTGCAACTGTATTCCTTACTTGGGAAGCAGCAGACCACGTTGATTGGGAAGCGCGTGCTGAATCAGGTAAGATTACTAAGGATGTAGAGATTAATACACAAGCTGAAGGTTATCAAATCTTTAAACAGAATTGTGCTTCCTGTCATGGTCAAGAACTAGGAGGAGGAGTAGGACCTTCCTTAGTTGGTACAGAGTTGTCGGTTGATAAGATTAAAGAAATTGCTATAAACGGTAAAGGTGACATGCCTGCTGTTATGAAAGGGAAGCCTGAAGAACAGATTCAAACACTTGCAGAGTTCGTTAAGAATCCTGCTGGTGGAGGTGAAGGAGGATCTGAAGGTGGCTCTTCTGATGGTAGCTCTGAGGGAGGTTCTGAAGGAGATTCCGAAGATGGCTCTGAAGGTGATTCCCAAGGAGGTTCTGAAGGAGAATCTGAAGGAAACTCTGGTGATACTGCGAGTATTAACACAGAAGCTGCAGGCTATGAAATCTTTAAACAGAACTGTGCCTCTTGTCATGGACAGGAATTAGGTGGAGGCGCAGGACCTAACCTAGTAAATAGTAAGCTTTCTCAAGATGAAATTAAGCAAATTGTTACAAATGGTAAAGGTAGTATGCCTGCTGTTATGAAAGGAAAACCAGAAGGAGACATTAATAAGCTTACAGAATTTGTTGCTAATCCAACAAATGGAGGCTAGGAGTCTTTATTCTGACATTCTTTCTTTTACAACGTTAATGAATGAATAATAACCAATGAAACAAGAAGCTGGCTTCAATAAGCCAGCTTCTTTTTCTAAATGGAGAGGGATTGTATGATTAAATATGTGTTAGAGCAGAAGGGATTTCTAGCTCTATTGTTAGTCATAAATATAGTAGGTACGGCTTACGGTTATTGGTGGTACAGAGGGCAACTAGCTGTAACGCCAGATCATTTTCTGATATTTGTGCCTGATAGTCCAACAGCGAGCTTGTTTTTTTGTATTTTTTTGGCATTTTTAATTGTTGGAAAACATGTACCATACATAGAAGCTCTAGCTATTGTAACTCTCTTTAAATATGGAGTATGGGCTGTAATGATGAATTTACTTACATTGATTGTATCAGGGTACCTTTCCCCAGCAGGTTATATGTTAATTGCGTCCCATGGAGCAATGGCTATACAGGGATTATTGTATGCGCCATTTTATAAAATTAAAATAAGACATCTTGTAGTTGCTGCAATATGGACGTTACATAACGACGTTATTGATTATGTGTTTGGTATGATGCCAGTATATGGAATTTTGAACCAGTACATAAATCAAATAGGATACGTCACATTTTGGTTAAGCATTCTTTCTTTATTTATTGCTTATCTCCTTACCGTTAAACAAAATGTTCAAAAGACATATAATTTCTAATCGCTTGTACTAATCCCTGTAGTTCACACATACATTGTAAGCACAAGGTTTGTGTGAGAGGGGACCAATATGAGACGGATATTTGAACAAAAACAGAGTAGAATAATAGTGCTTTGTATCGTGATGATACTCTTTTTAGTACCGGGACAAGTCGTTCGAGCTGAGACTTCTTTGAGTGAGCTACAGTCTAGTACGTATTTGTATTTGCAGATGATTAAAGAAGGACGAATGGATGCTGCTGAGGCAATCCTTGCTAAAGTGGAGCGGCTGACTTTGGATGAAGAAATAGCAAAGATTCGGAACGGCCCTTATGATTTGAACATGCTTATACAAGAAACAAGATACACCTTGGAGGATGAAGAAGCCACAAGAGAGGAAAGATATAATCGAGCCTTAACAGTTGCGTTATATGTAGATGCCCATGAAAATCAAGTAGATCCATTATGGGATGTTTGGAGAGGTCATATCATTGAGCTAATAGATCAAACCTTAAGTACAGAAAAACCTGTATCTAATCATTCATTACAAAAAATTTATCAGCTATATGAAAGCATATTACCTGCTATGCATACGTCATTAGAAAAAAATGATATGATGGAAGTTGAAGTACAACAGTATGCTTTATTAAAACAGCTAGCAGAGCGTCCTAATGAAAATAGGGCTCAAGTACTTCTAGAATTAGCCAATGTATTAGAGAATATTCAACCTCAGGAGAAAAAGGGGCTTACAGAGGAGCCAGAGTTTATTTGGTTAATGTGGACTGTTGGTGGACTGATTGTGATTACATTAATTTATGTAGGTTGGAGAAAATATAGAGGTGAATCTGAACAAGAAGTTAAATCGAGAGAGCGAGATAGTTGACGAATGACTTTTTTTTGACTAAAATTGACCTTATAATAAAGAAGTTTATAACACCTATGGAGGAATGAAAAATGATTTTTGGTGGATTTGGAGGCTATTTAATTTATTTAGCTATTCTCCTCATCATCCCTATATGGGCTCAATGGAAAGTGAAGAGCACATATAAGAAGTATTCGAAAGTCCGTAATGAATCAAACATGACTGGCGCAGAAGTAGCCAGAAAAATATTAGATGAAAATGGACTGTATAATGTTGCTGTTGAAGAAGTGAAAGGCATGTTATCGGATCATTATGATCCTCGCAAAAAGGTCGTCCGCCTATCTTCAGGTAACTATCATGAGCCATCAGCCGCAGCCCAAGCAGTTGCTGCTCACGAAGTAGGTCATGCCATCCAGGATGCAGAGGAATACGCATTTTTAAAATTCCGTTCTTCCTTAGCACCTGTAGCAAGTATAGGATCAAACATGTCTATATTTATTTTAATTGCAGGTGTTCTTTTCTCAATTTCAGGTCTAGTATTGATTGGGATTGTCTTCATGGCATTTGCAGTTCTATTCCAATTCGTAACACTTCCTGTCGAGTTTGATGCTTCAAACAGGGCAATGAATCACTTGATTTCTTCAGGTGTTATTCGTAACAACGAAGAAAAGCAAACCAAAAAAGTACTAAATGCAGCTGCATTAACGTATGTAGCATCAGCTTTAGTAGCGCTTCTAGAACTACTACGTTTTGTTCTTATTTTCGTAGGAATGAATGAAGATTAAATCAATTAAAAGGGGCTGGGACATATTTGTTTTAGCCTATTAAAAATCCGAACTATAATTCGAAATCTTCTTTTGAGGATTCGAAATAGTTCGGATTTTTTTATAAATTTCTGTTTTCTTAATATCATTCGGCTTTAGAACTGGGTATTATTAATATGGAAGACATGAAGTTGAGATAAATTTGGATGGGTCCACACTTAATGAAAGTTAGAGGGGGGGGGGGATAGGAAACAACTCGCTTTCCTGCGGGCGAGAGGCTGGTTAGCCTTTTCGATCTCCTGGGTCTCACACCTACCTCATTCCCCCTCGGGAGTCTCGCAGTTTCCTACCCAACACAGAGTTAGGCAGGACCCCACAGATCCCTGGTTTTGGGCTCGAGGAGACTTGCCGGTTCGCCGGCAGGAAGTGAGTTGTTCCACGGCGATATAAAGCAATGGAAACATCCCTCTTTTTTCTAGATGCCAGATGTATCTCGATTCTAATTCTTCAAGATAATGGGGCTTAATAGGAATAGATCCATAAATAAAAGAGCTTAGGACTTCCTAAGCTCTTTTGATATGATAGTAAAATCTAATTGATTATTGGAACTCTTTATAGAAATCTGGTGTGACAAGGTCTACTTCTTCGTAAAGACCTTTCATTTTTTTAGAGAAAGTATTAAACTTTTCTTCCGCTTTAGAGAAGTCTGCTTCGAGTGGATTGTCCAACGCACTTTTAGCTTCGGTAAAATACGCTTTTAAATCCTCAATAGCGCTTTTCATAGTGTCCTGTTGCTCTTGAGAAAGATCACTAGGTACTTCAAATGAGTCTAAAGATGAAATAGCTTCTTCTGCAGCAGTTTGAGCTTCTTTCGCTTTTTCCTTGATACTTGATTTTAGTTCCTCAGGATTTTCAACATCTTCGCCGCCTTCTAACTTGGCAATATCCGATTGAACGCCTACTATTTTCGCATTATGAGAACGTACTGTATCTGCCATTTTTAATTGAGTGTCCATTAAAACAGATTGAGCTGACTGTTGATCACTTTCTGCGTTATCAGAGTTTTCTGTGTTCTCATTTGAGCTTTCATTTTCTTGAGTCGTTTCTTCCTGTTGCTGTGATTCTTGATTCTCTTCGGTATCGGTACTATCCCCGTTTTCTTCACCACCACATCCTGCTACAACAAGGATGGATGAAATGCCTAATGTAAGAAGTAATTTCTTCATTTCCAAGACCCCTCTCTATTCCTTCCTAATTTTTGAGAATAATTCAAAATATTCCCTACCTAAATGAAAATATACCAATTAATGTAAGGTTGTCAACTCTTACGTTTGAAAATTATTGTAAACTGGGCAAGTAGTTTTATTACTTTTCAATTGGATTTTTATTTTCATCTAACGTAAAGCCTTCACCTAGTACATCGTGAACAGATGTAACTGCAACAAACGCATGTGGATCAACAGAATTAATAATATTTTTTAACCTAATAATTTCATTTCGACCAACAACACAATAAAGAACATCTCGTCTCTCTCCAGTAAAGCTACCTTTTCCAGCTAAAACGGTAACACCTCTGTCCATTTCTTTCATGATCTTAGCAGAAATGGCCTGACTTTCGTGTGAAATGATAGTAGCTCCTCGAGCTGCATATGATCCTTCTACGATGAAATCAATAACTCTTGCACCTACAAAAACAGCTACTAATGTGTACATTCCTTCTATATGGTCAAGATAAAAAAGAACTGCAGCTGCGATGACAGCAGTATCAAATAAAAACATTGTCCGTCCCATGCTGACTCCAAAGTATTTATTCACTAATCTAGCAATTATATCAACGCCACCAGTTGTTCCTCCACTACGAAAGATAATTCCTAATCCGAGTCCTATAAACACTCCTGCAAAAAGTGAAGCTAACGTCATATCGTTTCGTAAGTCGATTTCAATCATATATACTTGGAATATCCATAGGAAGAATGAAACAGCAAACGTTCCGATGATCGAATAAATCAGTGTGTTTCTACCTAAT
The DNA here is from genome assembly GCF_009856295.1 of Pontibacillus yanchengensis. NCBI lineage: Bacteria > Bacillati > Bacillota > Bacilli > Caryophanales > Bacillaceae > Pontibacillus > Pontibacillus yanchengensis. The sequence goes on from NZ_WMEU01000006.1 coordinate 213,070, forward strand.
AATTTCCAACCAATAATAAACACTGGAATATTTAAAACCAGATTCATGATTGATATATTAAGTCCAAAGTGGTCTAGAATAAGAATGATTCCAGTGAACCCACCTTCGGCCAAATTATTCTGCATATTAAAATGTACAATTCCAAAACCGAATATAGCTGATCCTATGAGTATGAAGATAATATTTTTAAATTTTATACCGAACAAACAGATACCCCCTTTTAATAAATCTCTTTCCATCACTCCATCTATTATAGACAACTTCATGAATTTGGAGCAATGAATACTTTAAGGGTAGCAAAAAATTTGTCAAACAAGCCCCTTTTAGCTAACATGAAAGAAGGTTGATAACTAGCTTTATGAAAGAGGTGTAAAATGGAATAAGGTAATCAGACCTTAACCATAGTGGAAATGCAGGATTTAGTACATGAAAATACATATTATAATGTAAAGGAAATTACTTTACGTTACGAAGTATGATGAACCAAAATAACATAGGGAGCTGTTGGATTAGTTAAATAACTAGTTCATAACTATGGAGAAATGCTTAAGTAATCTTCTGAAGCAAAGAAGACAATGGTGAACGTTTCATTGTTATGCATTGTTTTGCTAATTCACTTCATATAAACGTCCGTGAAAGATTTTCCTTAGTAATGGATAAGTTTGAAAAAGAGATAATAATCGATGGATACCAATAGAGGAGGAAGTTTCAGATGAGTAATACAAAAATTATTGTAGCCGGACCAAGAGGTAAAATGGGGAGTGAAGCTTTACGAATGATAGAAAAGCAAGACCATTTTGATTTAGTGGCCTGTGTCGACCATAAGCATGGCGGCTTGTCCGTTAAAGACATTGACAACCTCCCAAATCTCGACGCTCCAATTTATGAGGACATTGAACAGTGCTTACAAGAGATAGAAGCTGATGTATTAATTGATTTAACAACACCTGAGTTTGGATATAAGCATACACGTCTTGCTTTAGAGTACGGAGTAAGGCCTGTAGTAGGAACTACAGGATTCACAAAAGACCAATTGACTGAGTTAGAACAGATGGCTGAAGATAAAGAATTAGGTGTTGTCATAGCGCCGAACTTTGCTATTGGTGCTGTCTTAATGATGCAATTTTCTAAATGGGCTGCTAAATACTTCCCAGATGTAGAAATCATTGAACGTCATCACGATAATAAATTAGATGCACCTAGTGGTACAGCTGTAAAGACTTCAGAACTAATACAAGAGGTTCGTGATCAAAAGAAACAAGGGCATCCAGAGGAAAAAGAAACATTAGATGGTTCGCGTGGTGCAGATGTGGATGGTATGAAAATTCATAGCGTACGACTACCTGGTTTAGTTGCCCATCAAGAAGTAATGTTTGGGTCGACTGGTGAGACACTAACGATTAAGCATGATTCAATCAATCGTGAATCGTTTATGACAGGCGTCAAACTTTCCATAGAGAAAGTATTAAATTTGCAAGTACTTGTATATGGTTTGGAAAATTTATTGGAGTAGAAGGTGAATATCATGAATATAGCTCTGATTGCCCATGATAAAAAGAAGGAAGATATAGTTCAATTTGCGACTGCATATAAGAATATCTTAGAAAAACACCGACTATTTGCTACAGGTACGACGGGAAAAAAGATAGCGGAGGCAACTGGCGTATCTATACATCGATTTCAATCAGGACCTCTTGGTGGCGATCAACAAATAGGAGCCTATATAGCTCAAGATGAGATGGATGTTGTCTTATTTTTACGAGATCCACTTACAGCACAACCCCATGAGCCAGATATAAGTGCACTGATGAGGTTGTGCGATGTTCATCAAATTCCATTGGCTACAAATCTCGCTGGAGCTGAGATATTAGTACAAGCCATTGAACGTGGTGATTTAAACTGGAGAGAAAAGAGAAAAAAGAATGAACAGCAAGGGAGAAAAGAATGAAGCGAACGAAAATCGGAATTACTTGCTACCCAACTGTAGGTGGGTCAGGGGTAATCGCTACAGAATTAGCAAAATTATTAGCGGAGAGAGGATATGAAATTCACTTTATCACTTCTAGCGTCCCTTTCCGGTTAAAACGAATTTATCCAAATATTTACTATCATGAAGTAGAAATGAATCATTATGCTGTTTTTCAATATCCTCCATATGATTTGGCACTTGCAAATAAGATGGCAGAGGTTATCAATCGAGAGCAGATAGATATTCTTCATGTGCATTATGCAATGCCCCATGCTATATGTGCAATCTTGGCAAAGCAGATGGTGGAGCATGACGTTAAGATTGTAACCACATTACATGGAACAGACATAACCGTCTTAGGTGTAGATTCAAGCTTTAAAAATATGATTCGATTTGGCATTGAACAATCGGATAGAGTAACAGCTGTATCCCATAGTCTTGTAGAACAAACAAAAGATATGCTCCAAGTCAATCGAGAAATGGATGTTATTTATAATTTTGTTGATGAACGAGAATATAGGCAACGGAATGAAGCTCATTTAAAAGAGGAATATGGGATAGAAGATGATGATCATGTTATCATTCACATCTCCAATTTTAGGCAAGTTAAACGAGTTCCTGATGTCATTCATTCGTTTCATCAAATCGCCTCCCACACGAAAGCAAAATTACTATTAGTTGGGGATGGGCCTGAGTATTCTAAAGTGTGTCAGCTTGTTAGTGAGTTGGGTTTACGAGATCGAGTATTATTTCTAGGCAAGCAAGAAAATGTATCAGAATTATTATCCATTTCTGATTTAAAGTTATTGTTATCTGAAAAAGAAAGCTTCGGACTTGTTCTACTAGAAGCGATGGCTTGTGGTGTTCCTTGTATTGGCACTGATATAGGAGGCATACCTGAAGTGATTATGGATGAATACAATGGTTTTATATGTCCAGTTGGGGATGTGGATACCATTGCTTCAAGAGCCATTACGCTACTTACTAATCCTGAAAAGTGGCAAATGTTTTCTGAAAATGGATTAAAGCGCGTTCGAACTGAATTTCAATCAGAAACCATTGTTAAACAGTACGAGGATATTTATAACGACTTATTAGTTCAGAGGGATGGAGCTTATGAATAATGCTTTTCAGAAGGCTGAACCTATATTACAAACCTTGCATCGAAACGGATATCAAGCTTATTTTGTCGGTGGAGCTGTCCGGGACTTTTTAATAGGAAGACCAACTGGTGATATTGATATTGCCACTTCCGCTAAACCAGAACAGGTTCAAGAGCTTTTTGAAAAAGTTATACCTGTAGGCATTGAGCATGGAACTGTAATGGTGAGGTATGATGAAGAAAGCTATGAGGTCACAACCTTTCGTACTGAAGGAGATTATCATGATTACCGTCATCCAGACCATGTTCATTTTGTAAAAGACATTTACGAAGATATATCGAGACGTGATTTTACGATGAATGCAATTGCAATGGGGATTGATGGAGAACTAATTGACCCATATGATGGACTAAACGCGATAACTAAAGGAGAAATAGAGACGGTTGGAAAGCCTGATGATCGCTTTGAAGAGGATCCGCTTCGTATGATGAGGGCACTTCGATTCGTTAGTCAACTAGGTTTCACTCTTTCTTCTACTACATATCAAGCAATACAACAGCACGCACCCTTACTAGAAAATATTGCTGTTGAACGTTTATCCATTGAATTCGAAAAGCTTATACAAGGTCATCATGCCTCTAAAGCCTGGCCTTTGTTTATTCATTCAAACACAGATCAACATTTACCGGTTTTTAAAGAAGAACCTTCTCTTATGCGTTATTGTGCTACGAAAAAATGGAGGGCTCTAGGTGACTTTGCAGAGGCACTCTGTATATTTCATTTGTTTGAGCCTACTTTTCCAATAGAATATTGGGTAAAAGAATGGAAACTATCAAACAAAATAAAAAGAAAGGCATCTCTGTTGGTAAGTTCTTATAATGAATGGCATGTGGGAAATGAATTATGGACGATATATAAGCTTGGATTTGAGCTGTTATCTCCATTTGTCCGTATTTCAAATCTAATGAGGGCTAAAGACGAGATTGATATAAAAACAGCTAAGAAGATGTTTGAAGCATTACCAATTCATCGAAGGGAAGAATTATCCATTAACGGCAAAGATATAAGATCTTGGTTTTCTAATCATCCCCCTGGACCTTGGATTGAGTCGATGCTTGTTACAATAGAGAGACTTGTCATAGAAGGTCACATAACAAATGAGAAGGAAATCCTTAAAGAGAGGGTTTTACAATGGAATCCACAAGAGGAAGATTGATTGAACTATTATCTCAGGTAGAAGAAGGATATGTATCTGGTCAAAAGCTGTCCGAAGATCTCCATATTAGCAGACCAGCAGTTTGGAAGCATATGAAGGAACTAGAAAAAGATGGATATGGGATAGAAGCTGCTCCACGAAAAGGTTATCGAATTATTTCATTTCCAAATAAAGTGAGTGAGAATACGATTCAATGGGGGATGAAAACAAACTGGTTAGGTCAAAGACTTATTCATAAGTCATCTGTTACGTCCACCCAAATCCTAGCTCATCAAGCAGCTCAAGAAGGTGCACCTCATGGAACCATTGTAATTGCGGATGAGCAAACGAATGGAAGAGGTAGGTTAAATCGCTCGTGGCATTCCCATAAAGGGGATGGTATCTGGATGAGTATCGTCCTTCGTCCCACATTTGAGCCTTATAAATCACCACAAATCACATTGCTTGCAGCTACCGTTTTGGCGGAAGTGTTTAAAGAATACTGTGGAATCAAGCCTCAAATAAAATGGCCAAATGATATTTTAACTGATAGCAAGAAGTTAGCTGGCATATTGACAGAACTACAAGCTGAACAAGACCAAATTAATTACATCATCTTAGGGATGGGAATTAACGTAAACCATCCGATAGAAACCTTTCCAGAAGAAATAAGGGATAAAGCAAGTTCCCTGAAAATTGAGTCAGGGGAAGAATGGGATCTCTCAAGCTTAATTCGTGAAATCATTCAAACATTCGAGAAGAGATACGAAGAATTTATTAAAGATGGGTTCTCGAAAGTGAAATTACGGTGGGAGGCATTTGGCTACCGTATAGGTGAAATGGTACCTATTCAAACCTACCAATCATCATGGAAAGGAAGAATTATGGGTATTGAAAGTGATGGAGCATTACGTGTTGTAAATGAAGAGGGGAAGGAGCAAACCCTCTATTCAGCGGAGATACAATGGGGGAATGATTAATACGATGAAAACTAGTACACAACTTAAGAAAATGAAAAAAGAGAACGAAAAAATTGCTATGATCACAGCTTATGATTACCCTTCAGCAAAGCTAGCTCAAGAAGCAGGGGTAGACATGATTCTTGTAGGGGATTCTCTTGGTATGGTGGTTTTGGGATATGATTCAACAGTACCTGTAACTGTAGAAGACATGATTCACCATGGGAAGGCTGTTAAGCGTGGTGCAGCTGACACATTTACTGTAATTGATATGCCATTTATGTCTTATCATATTTCTGAAGAAGAGACCATGAAGCAAGCAATGCGTATGATGCAAGAAACTGGAGCTGAAGCATTAAAACTTGAGGGTGCAGGAGAGGTTATATCTGTGATTGGGCGCTTAACAAAAGGAGGCATTCCCGTAGTTGGCCATTTAGGGTTAACGCCACAATCCGTCCATGTACTAGGTGGTTACCGTGTGCAGGGCAAGGATTCTCAGGCTGCTGAACAGCTTATATCAGATGCTATTGCTATCCAACAGCAAGGCGCAATCGCACTAGTATTGGAATGTGTACCTAAACAATTGGCTCGTGAGGTTCAACAACAACTAAACATTCCTGTAATAGGGATAGGTGCAGGAGTTGAATGCGATGGTCAAGTATTGGTCTACCATGACATTATTCAATATGGTGTTGATCGTCTCCCAAAGTTTGTTCAATCATACATGGATGCTAATGAACAAATAAAATCTTCCATAAGTGCGTACATCAAAGGTGTTAATGAAGGCACTTTTCCGAATGATGAACAAAGTTTCCATATGAAAGAAGAATCTTTACCTCGTATATATGGAGGGCATTCAGATGAAGATTGTTAAGTCTATACGTGACATGCAATCCTATATGTTCCATTTGAAAAAATCAGGTAAATCCATTGGCTTCGTTCCCACAATGGGGTATCTTCATGAAGGTCATCAACAACTGATGACGAAAGCTCGGGAGGAGAATGATATTGTCGTGACAAGCATTTTTGTTAATCCTCTTCAATTTGGACCAAATGAAGATTACGAACGATACCCTCGAGATGAAGTGCATGATACAAATATAGCAGAAAAGGAACAAGTAGATATATTATTTTATCCTCATGTAAATGAAATGTATCCAAAGGATCAAACGATCAAAATGACAGTTCATCAAAGGGTGAATGTCTTATGTGGGCAAAGTCGTCCGGGTCATTTTGATGGTGTTGTTACAATATTAGCTAAGTTATTTAATATAGTATATCCTGACTATGTTTATTTCGGTATGAAAGATGCCCAACAGGTAGCTGTAGTTGATGCACTAGTGCAAGATTATAACTTCCCTGTCCAACTCAGACCAATTGCTACTGTTAGAGAACAAGATGGACTTGCTAAGAGTAGCCGAAATGTAAATTTATCTAATCAGGAGCGGAATGAGGCACCTTACATTTACCAAGCTCTTCTTCATGGTCAAGAACTCATTCGAGAAGGTGAACATGATGCACAGGGGATTATTCAGGAAGTTTCTCATTTCATTCATACACACACCCATGGTAAAATAGATTATGTTGATCTCTTGTCATACCCTGATTTGGAGCGTGTGAACCAACTTCATGAACAAGTGATACTCGCTGTTGCTGTGTATTTTAAGCACGCTCGGCTTATAGATAACGTGGTATTAGATCAAGACGGTTCGTTTGCAACAGCAATCGTATAGGGGGAAAGAAATATGTTTCGCACCATGATGAAATCAAAGATTCATCGTGCCCGCGTTACAGAAGCAAATCTGAATTACGTAGGCAGTATCACCATTGATACACATATTTTAGATCAAGTAGGTATTTTACCACATGAACAAGTACAAATTGTGAATAATAATAACGGAGCTCGTCTAGAAACGTATGTTATACCTGGGGAGCGACATAGTGGAGTAGTATGTTTAAACGGAGCTGCTGCTCGTCTTGTACAACCAGATGATATTGTCATTATTGTTTCTTATGCTATGTTAGATGAACATGAATTAGCGACTTTTAAACCGAAAGTTGCCTTAATGAATGAGAATAATGGAATTGATGAAATCATTGAACAAGAACCTCCATTAACGGAAATGTAGCTCCCATCCTTGGGAGCTTTCTTAATATAGCTTCTATATGAATTGCCATTGTAATGTGGAAAAGAGGTGAGCAAATGGCGAAATATGTGGTTGTAGATTTAGAAACAACAGGACATACTCCTAAAAAAGGAGATAAAATAATAGAAATAGGAATGGTGACTATAGAAGATGGGGTCATTACTGATCAATACAAATCTTTTGTAAACCCTGAACAACCAATTCCAACCTTTATTACACAACTAACAGGTATAACAGATGATGATGTTGTAGACGCACCATTATTTGATGAACTTGTTGATGATATTGTGATGAGGTGTGAGGGGGCATATTTTGTAGCTCATCATGTTCAATTTGATTTAGGGTTTTTGAATTATGCACTGGAAGAAGCGCATGGTTCTCCATTAAAAGTTCCTGTACTAGATACTGTAGAACTTGCTCGCATCTTTATGCCACAAGCACCAGGTTTTAAGCTTTCACAACTTTCTGAGTTTTTCAAGGTCCAACACGAGGATCCACATCGTGCTTTAGCAGATGCTTATGTAACTTCAGAAATATTATTAAAATTACTTGAAAAAGCAAGACAGTTACCGTATGAAGCCCTTTATCAAATATCCCTTATCCAAGGACGGCTTAAAAGCGATCTGAGCGAAATTCTTCAAGAGTGGTTACAGGAAAAAGCTTTTAGAACTAAAGAGCGAGAAGATTTAGAAATCTTTAGAGGAATCGCTTTGAAAAGAGAAATAGATACAGAAGAGGAAAATCATTACGTTCAAGAAGGCTTTGACCCTTTTTTAGATGAGGTGTTAAAACCTGAAGGACTTATGAGTCAATATGTACATAACTTTGAGGAACGTAAGGGACAAAGAGATATGTCCTCAACGATTTACGATGCGTTTCAGTCCCATACGCATGCATTAATTGAAGCAGAGACAGGTACAGGGAAATCTCTTGCCTATCTTCTTCCCTCTATATATGAGTCTGTTGGTAAAGAAGAACGTGTCATGATAAGCACGCATACTACCCATTTACAATCACAGTTGCTTGAAAAAGAAATACCAATGCTTCAGAAGATTCTTCCTTTTCCGTTTCGTTCAGCCTTGTTAAAAGGGAAGCAACACTATCTTTCGTTGAAGAAATTTGAATACGAACTTCAAGCTTCAACGGATAATAATTACGATGTTGTTCTAACTAAATGTATGATTTTAGTGTGGCTTACGGAAACCAATACTGGTGATATAGAAGAAATTCAACTTCCTTCTAGTGGTGCAATTTTCTGGCGTAAGATTTCAGCTGAAGCGGAGGGATATCTAGATCCTAAATCACCTTGGTTTTCAAGATCTTTTTACCAACGCGCACGAAAAAATGCACAAAAAGCACATATTGTAGTTACAAACCACTCATTATTATGTACAGATATTATTTATGATTATGGATTATTATCCTCTTATCCAAAAATAATTATTGATGAAGCTCATCATTTAGAATCTTCAGCAGCAAAACATTTTGGGTTAAAGCTTGATTATGTTTCCATCCAATACTTATTAAATGAGATGGGGGGAAATAAATCGGGGGATTGGATGAGTACCTTATTATCCTCCTATCCGGATCTTGCACGGAAGCAAAAATTATCAAACTGGGACAATACGGTTCAGATGATAAAAGAGGATGCTGACGAATTATTTCGATATTTATTTACTTACGTATCTAAACAAAAAAATGCTAACATCTCTTTAAATGATGTGGGTCGTTTTCAGTACCGTTACGTACCTGAGAAAGAAAGTTCAACAGTATGGAGTACGGTTAGGGAAATGGCTAACAGAGTGTCCTTTCATATACGTGACGCCATACAATTCCTTCATAAATGTAAAAATTGGATTAGTATGACCGAGACCTCTGAAGAATCAGCACGTTGGACAGAAGATTTACGTATGTACACAGAACGGTTGGAGATGGTTATTGATTCTATTGATCAATTGTTATTGTCAGATGATAACCAAATGGTGAAGTGGATTGAAATCGAAGCCTATGGAGCTAGAAATTCTGTTTTTATCTACAGTGAGCCAATTGAAGTAGGATCGCTATTGGCAGATTATTTCTTTAATCACAAAGAAAGTGTTGTATTGACAAGCGCAACCTTAACAATGAATGATTCGTTTTCATTTATGGTAAAACGCTTAGGTTTAAATCGCAATTTGACAGTCCAAAAGAAGATAGAATCTCCTTTTCAGTACGAAAATCAAGTACAGTTACTTGTTCCTAATGATTTTCCAAGTATTAAGTCTGGAAAAGATGATTTTATATATGCCACATGTGAAGCAATTTATTCCCTTGCAACCATTTCTAAAGGGCGTATGCTTGTGCTTTTTACATCATATGAAATGTTAAAGCAAACACATAGTATCATGAAAGAATTTATTAATACGGATGAATTCATGCTAATAGCACAAGGTATTTCAAGTGGTAGTCGTTCTAGATTAAAGAAGAATTTCCAAGCTTTTGATCAAGCTATTTTATTTGGTACAAGTTCGTTTTGGGAAGGTGTAGATATACCTGGAAATGACTTATCCTCCCTTGTCATTGTGCGTTTACCCTTTCAACCACCTAACCATCCTGTTTATGAAGCAAAAGCAGAGGCAATTAAGGAAAATGGAAAGAACCCATTTATGGAATTATCATTACCAAATGCAGTCATTCGTTTTAAACAAGGATTTGGTCGTTTGATTCGCTCCAGTACCGATCGTGGGTTAGTTATGGTGTGTGATGATCGTATCATGAAGGCGAAATATGGAAAGTATTTCACCCAATCTATTCCTAAAGTTCCTGTTCAGTATGCATCTACCAATGATTTAATGGAAAATGCACGTAGATGGTTATGATAAAGTTGGACTTATAAACACATTCTAAGTAAGAAGTTTGACTTTAGGATGTGATGTCTAATGAGGCTTATTATTGGTTCGATTTTCGTCTTTTTCATTACAGTGCAGCTAGTAGTATTGCCATTAACGTACGCAGAATCTCCTCCTAGCTTATCCTTGCAGGAAGAGGAGGCATTATTCATCTTTTTTGCTTTACCTGATGGTGAAGCAATGCTTATTGCAACAGGTAATGATAAGAATTACCTTGTAAATACGGCATCAAAAGCAAGTGAGCATGAGTTGATAAAACAAATAAACCATCTTGGATTGAAGCAAATAGATGGTTTAATATTAACAAATCAAAACGAACATGAATGTGGGAATACAAAAAGAATGGTTGATCGTTATCACATTGAAAAAATTTATTCTCATGGTAAAGTGAGCAGTCGTTGTGCACACCAAGTCACTGCTCAAACTGGCTTGGAGGAATGGAAGCAAAATGAATCGCATGATTTGACTCCTTCCTTACATGTGCAAGTAGTACAGATAACAAAACATGGGGATATGAGCCTTTTCTTCACATTTGGAAAAACCTCTTTGTTATATTTAGCAAGTGGTGATACTGAACTAGAAGGGGCATTGATGAAATCCTCTCTTAGAGCAGAAATACTTAAAATAGGCGATTATGCAAGAACTGAATCACCATCTATGAGGCTTTTAGAGAGTATTGACCCTCATATCGCAATGATATACCCGCTTAAAGGATCAACGCCAAATGAAGGCCTATTAGAGCGTCTTTATGAATCATGGATTGATGTTTACCAACTGAAAAAAGTAGGCACTACAACGGTACATTGTACGAAAGAGGACTATGAATTGTATCCAAAGTAAAGAAGGAGAATGAATGCAGGTTACTACGTAATGTAACTTGCATCGTTCTTTGAAAAAGCAAAAAAAAAGGCCTTGTACATATGTGTACAGGCCAATAGATGGGTTAGGAAGAATTTTTGAAATTGGTGGGTAGTTATCAAATTGTGTTTCATTATTGTTATAATAAAGAGGTATTACTCTTTGGTGTACTATTATTGTGTGTACAATTGATTGAAATATGAAAGGGAATTTTTTGATAATGATTAAAGCAGAGCGTTTTATTAGGAGGAATAAATATGGAGCAAAAAATGGAAGTCTTATCAACAGTAAGAGTTGAAAAATCAAATGACTTATATAAAATAGTTGATTCTTTGAATCGTACATTAAAACAACAAGACCTTATGTTTGGTCTAGCATTGGATGAGCATGATGAAAACACAGCAGTTTTCACCATCTACAGAACGTAGTCGACTAAAATATCTTTTTTGGGGTATAGGTATCTGTTTGTTATTATTATTTTTTCTTTTCTTTTACCTTTATATACAAATTATACAGGATAAAACAAGTACGTACGAAGATTCAAAACAAGTAGCAATGAATGAAACACCTCTGAATACTGCTGATACAGTTACACGCTACCACGGAGCTTCTCGATATGATATAGTAGCAGGCGAAGGTGCTGAGGGTGCGAAGGGAATTGCATTTGTTCCAGTGAACAATAAAGATAAAGGCATTATTTACCAAACGGTTAGTAAAGCTACTACTAAAAAAGAAATGTTATCTTCCTGGCAATCATCATGTAATGAGTGCGATTTATTATCTATCCAACCTGCCATAGATAAAGATAAGCCTTTATGGGAAATAACGTATCTCGATCATCAAAATCGTTACGTATTAGACTACTACAGAATGAGAAATGGTGAGTTTTACGAACAATTACGATTTAAACAATAACGCAATAGGAGGGACTTTTCATGGAATTAGCTAAACGAGTACAAACATTAACACCGTCCAGCACACTTGCAATCACTGCTATGGCAAATGCTTTAAAGGCGGAAGGTCATGATGTCATTGGTCTTGGTGCTGGAGAACCTGATTTTAATACACCTGAAAACATTTTAGAAGCGGCTCAAAAAGCTATGTATGATGGACATACCAAATATACTCCATCAGGTGGAATACCAGCTCTTAAAGAAGCAATCATCAAAAAGTATAAAGTGGATCATCAGCTTACATACGAAACCAATCAAGTAATTGTTACCACTGGAGCTAAGCATGCCCTTTATACCCTTTTCCAAGCATTATTAGATCCCGGTGAAGAGGTTATTGTTCCTGCTCCATACTGGGTCAGTTACCCTGAACAAATAAAATTAGCAGAGGGAACTCCTGTTGTAGTTAAGGCGTTAGAAGAAAATGATTTCAAATTAACACCTGAGCAAGTGGAAGAAGCGATTACCGATCGTACAAAAGCAATTATTATTAACTCTCCTTCCAATCCAACAGGTATGCTTTATTCAAAAGATGAATTAGAGAAAATAGGAGAGGTTTGTAAGCGGCATAACGTTTTCATTATTTCAGACGAAATTTATGAAAAATTAATCTATGGTGAAGGTACCCATGTCTCGATGGCCCAAGTCTCAGAGGAATTGAAAAATCAAACGATTATTATTAATGGTGTTTCTAAATCCCATGCTATGACTGGATGGCGAATTGGTTATGCATTAGGAGACGAGAAATTGATTAAAGCCATGACAAATTTAGCATCACATTCAACCTCTAATCCAACAACCATTGCACAATATGCTGCATTAGAAGCCTATACATCTCCACAAGAAAAAGTTGAAGAAATGAAAACTGCATTTAGTCATAGACTTGAAAAACTTTATGATTGGATTACAGATATTCCAGGGGTGGAATGTGTAAAACCTAAAGGGGCATTTTACTTATTCCCAAATGTGAGTAAGGCAGTAGAAGCAAATAACTTCGACTCTGTAGATGATTGGGTGAAAGCACTCTTAGAAGAAGAAAAAGTTGCACTTGTTCCTGGTTCTGGATTTGGATCAGAACAAAACGTGCGTTTATCCTATGCAACATCATTGGATCAATTAGAAGAAGCTTCAAAACGTATTCGACGTTTTGTAGAAAAGCATCAATCTTAAAGTAAGTTGGAGGGAACCAATTTGAAAACAACGATATCTCAAGTTCATAAATATGTTGGAGAACAAGTTACAATAGGAGCATGGCTAGCAAATAAACGATCAAGTGGAAAAATTGCCTTTTTACAATTACGGGACGGAACTGGATTTATGCAAGGGGTTGTAGTGAAAGCTGATGTTAATGAAGAAGCTTTTTCTCTTGCTAAAAATATTACTCAAGAATCATCTTTATATGTAACAGGAACCATTGTAGAAGATTCCCGTTCCCCATTTGGATACGAGATGCAAGTATCATCTTTACAACTAATCCATGAAGCAGTGGATTATCCAATTACACCTAAGGAACATGGGCCGGAATTCTTAATGGATCATAGGCACTTATGGCTTAGATCAAAGAAACAACATTCAATTATGAAAGTACGTAATGAGATTATTCGTGCTACTTACGAATTTTTCAATACACACGGCTATACGAAAATTGATCCTCCTATTTTAACAGGATCGTCAGCTGAGGGCTCTACAGAGCTCTTCCATACGAAATACTTTGATGAGGATGCCTACCTATCTCAAAGTGGACAACTCTATATGGAGGCTGCTGCAATGGCGTTTGGGAAGGTGTTTTCCTTTGGACCAACGTTCAGGGCCGAAAAATCGAAAACTCGTCGTCACCTAATTGAGTTTTGGATGATTGAACCCGAAATGGCATTCATGGATCATAACGATAGCTTAGAAGTACAAGAACAATATGTCACCCATGTTGTGCAATCGGTACTCGAGAATTGTAAGTTAGAATTACAAATTTTAGAGCGGGATACTTCGAAACTTGAGTCCATTCAAGCTCCTTTCCCTCGTATAACATACGATGATGCCATTAAACTTCTTAAAGAAAAAGGGTTTGATGATATTGAGTGGGGAGAAGACTTTGGTGCACCTCACGAAACAGCTATAGCAGAAAGTTATGAAAAACCTGTGTTTATTACACATTACCCATTGGATATTAAAGCATTTTATATGCAACCTGACCCTGATCAACCTGATGTTGCTTTATGTGCTGATTTAATAGCACCAGAGGGATATGGTGAAATCATTGGTGGTTCAGAACGTATTAATGACCTTGATCTTATGAAACAACGTTATGAAGAGCATGGCTTAACGGGAGATGCTTATCAGTGGTATCTTGAGCTAAGAAAGTATGGAAGTGTTCCTCACTCTGGGTTTGGGCTTGGTTTAGAGCGGACAGTAGCCTGGATTGCAGGTGTTGAGCATGTTAGAGAAACGATACCATTCCCGCGTTTATTAAATCGTTTATATCCTTAAGCGTTGTGCAAAAAGCTCCCATTACTTGGGAGCTTTTTCATTTTCATTTTTTGGTCGGATAGCGACAGCATTACATGTTATAATCAAGTTTGTATAAATAATAGAGTAAGATTTAATCGATAAAAACACAGTTTACTTTCGCTTTGTTAGCTATCCTAGTTAATACGTGTTGCTCTAATGAAAAGGCAGAGGTGAGACGAAAAAAATGAACCATATTAGCTTATTAATGAAAGATCAAATGACCTTACCTAAAAAATTGCTGACAAATTATCATAGCATGGGAATCGCAGAGGTTGATGTATTAGTTATTCTTCAAATTCATCGTTTTCAAATAGAAGGAAATGATTTCCCTACACCAAGTGAACTTGCTCAGTTTTTGACAATCACTGAACAAGAATGTTCACAAGTTTTACGAAAGTTGATTCAAAAAGGATATTTGTCTATTGAACAAATGACGAATGAAGAGAATGTTATAAATGAAATTTATGCACTAGATGGATTGTGGCAATCACTAGTGGAAGAGAAAGTAGAATATAATCAAGGAAATGCTTCACAATTTGATGATGAAGAACAACCTAATATGTTTGTGCTATTTGAGCAAGAATTCGGACGACCACTATCTCCATTTGAAATTGAGACCATAAATCTATGGATTGACGAAGATCACCAAGAGCCTGCTTTAATAAAAGCTGCCTTACGTGAGTCAGTATTAATGGGTAAATTAAACTTTAAGTACATTGATCGGATTTTACGTGAATGGAAGAAGAAGGGGATACGTACTGTTCAAGAGGCTAGAGAAGCAAGTAAATCATTTAGAAGTCAGCAAACAAGTGGAGCACAAACTACGGAAGAATCTACACAGAAAAAGAGTGATGCCTCCATTTACTATAATTGGCTTGATGATGCATAGCATGAGGGGAGAACTATATGTTAAATCAAAATCAAATTCGTAAAGTACTGGATACATTACAAGAAATGTTTCCAGAGGCAGATTGTGAACTTGAACATTCAAATCCATTTGAATTACTTGTTGCAGTAGTGCTATCTGCTCAATGTACGGACGTCCTTGTTAATAAAGTTACAACAGAATTGTTTAAGAAATATAAGTCACCCGAAGATTACGTGAATGTTCCAATTGAAGAATTGCAAAAAGACATACGTTCTATTGGTCTATATAGAAATAAATCAAAAAATATTCGTAAACTTAGTCAGATGCTAATTGATGAATATGATGGACAAGTACCTTCTTCAAAAGCTGAATTAGAAAAATTAGCTGGGGTTGGAAGAAAAACTGCAAATGTCGTTAGTGCCGTTGCTTTTGATGAGCCTGCTATTGCTGTTGATACTCACGTTGAAAGAGTATCTAAGCGACTTGGTATATGTAAATGGAAGGATTCCGTTCTTGAAGTAGAGAAAACATTGATGAGGAAGGTTCCAAGAGAAGAGTGGAGCGCAACCCATCATCGAATGATTTTCTTTGGGCGTTATCATTGTAAAGCACAAGCACCAAAATGCGATGTATGTCCTTTATTGGAGATATGCCGCGAGGGTCAAAAGCGGATTAGGAAAAAGGAACGAGAAGCGGATGTTTAATCAAGAAAGAAGTTATATTGAAGCTTGGAAAAAAGAACGAGAATATATAGCATCTCTTTATCAGTCACGACAAACAGATAAGGCTTCTGCATGTATGGAGAAGCACATAACTGGATTTATTAAATCTCTTTACTTGTTAAACGATATGGAATATAGAGAGGATAAAAGTACCAATGAAGATGTTGAACGATTTCAGTATAAGCCGATGAATATGAAAGACAGGCTTACCTTTATTAAACAATCTAAACAACATTACCATGCCTATATTCAATTAGATGAATTGTTTGAAGCTTTGGAGAAACAATTTGCAAAAGTAAAAATTATTAAGAAAAAGGATCAATCCAGTGCGGATTGATCCTTTTTGTGTTAACTATCATCTGATTGATCTGTTTCACCATCATTAGAAGTGTCATTTTGGTTGTTTTCATTTGAAGAATTTTGGTCTTCTTGATCTGTTGACTCATCTGTAGATCCATCTGTAGATCCATCATTTGTTTGATTGTTATTTGAACTGTCGTCATCATTATTGTCAGAATCATTGTTTTGGTTATTATCGTTGTTGTTATTAGAACCCTCTTGATCCTCATTGTCATCATTTTCGCCATTATTTTGATTGTCTTCGTTATCTTCATCCTCACCAATGCCGTCTAAAATATCATCTGGATCCTGTTCTTCTGGTATTTGGACTTGAACAGATGCAGGGTCACTCTTATTTTCTGAGTTAGTTTCACTAATGGCAACCACATCAAAGGTGTAGGTTTTACCTTTTTCAAGATTGCTAATTTCTGCTTTTGTATTCTCCGTGTTTGATACAATGGTTTGTTTTTCTCCGCCTTGAGCTCCTCCACTTACTGTGAAGACGACTGGTTTACTTTCATCTTGGTTATAGGACCATGAAAGAGTTAGTGTTCCTTTTTCTTTATCATATTGACTTGTTAATCCCTGTACAGGGTCAAGTTTGTCATATGCTTGAGAAGTCTTAGAAGGTGCAGTTCCTTTAACAAATAATTCATAATTAATCTGATTTGATGGTGTGAAATCACTTGGTAACTTAGCAGGGTTTGTGCCTGCTTCAACCCCTACACGTACTACTGAGGATGGTTGCTTAAAGTCTGCAGTTTCAACACCTTGAGATATATGAGACATAACTTGTCGGAAAATTTGCTGAGGAATGTCCTTCCCTTGCTTAATTGCTCCTTCTTTATATCCCGACCAAACAGAAATAGTGTAGTTCGTTGTGTACCCAGCAAACCAGGAGTCACGTGTGCCTCCACTTTCTGTATTAGTAGTTCCTGTCTTACCTGCTAATGGAAGACCAGATACATTGGCTGCTTGACCAGTGCCCGCAGGGGATTTAACTACATCCTTTAGCATGTCAGTAATCATGTAAGCCGTATAGTCTTTCATCGCAACTTGAGATTTTGTTTCAAATTCAACAGGATTTCGATCACCTTGGAATTCCACTTTGCGAACGGAATAAGGTTCATTATGAACGCCTTCATTACCAAATGCACTATAAGCACTTGCTAATTCTAACGGTGTAATATGAGTGGCACCACCGATAGCGTTTGCTTCATACATCGGATCATTTTGGAAGGAAACACCTAATCCTTCAGCAAAAGATTGTGCCTGGTCAATACCTACTTCCATGAGAGTCTTTGCTGCTGGTACGTTTCTAGAACGGGCTAATGCCTCTCTCATCGTCATCCAGCCCATGTAGCGATTATCCCAGTTATTCACATCATTATTGTCGCCGGTTTGGAATTGGTAAGGTTCGTCATTTAATTGGTGATAGGTGGACCATTTTTTAAATTCAATTGCGGGTCCATAGTCAACAATTGGCTTGAATGTTGAACCAGGTTGACGACCGATTCCTTGAATAGCATAGTTCCATGAATCATTGATGTTTTCCTTATTACGACCACCACCAATTGCACGAATGGCACCCGATTTTGTATCAAGTACTGTTAACCCAGTTTGAAACTTATTGTCTGGGAAAGGAATTGGACTATTTGGTCCCAGTAATTCTTCAACTTTCTTTTGAGCATTTTGATCCAAGGTTGTGTAAACTTTTAGTCCATCTTTATATATATCTGCACCTTCCATTTTCTGTTTGACCTCTTTGATTACTTTCTCTAAGAAAGCATCATAAGGAATATTTGTATCTGGATTTCCTTGTTCAATCATCGATGTTATTTTTACGTTTTGAGCTTTTTCAGCTTTTTCTTGACTTATTTTATTATGCTCAACCATTAGGTCTAGCACAATGTTCTTCCGTTCTTGAGCAAGGTCAGGTGCTTCAAATGGATCATACCCAACTGGACGCTGAGGCAAACCTGCTAGTAAAGCTGCTTCTGGCAATTTTAATTCATTTAAATCTTTATTAAAGTAGATTTCAGCTGCTTTTGATACACCATAAGCATTGTTTCCATAATAGATGGTGTTTAAGTACATGGTAAGAATCTGATCTTTCGAGTATTGTTGTTCCAGCCGAATAGCGAGCCATTGTTCTTGAACTTTTCGTTCGATGGATTTTTCTGGACTAAGGAAAGCATTCTTAACAACCTGTTGAGTTATCGTACTAGCTCCTTGTGAACCAAAGCCCTCCGTAATGTTCGCGTACACAGCAGCTAATATTCTCCTGAAGTCAATACCAATATGTTCGCGAAAACGTGCATCTTCAGTCGCAATGACAGCATCTTCTAACACTTGAGGGATTTCTTCATAGGATATCTTTGTGCGTTTCTGTGAACCTAAATCAGCAAATAGTTCGTCGTCTTTATCATAAATTTTCGCAGATAATGGATTTGATAATTTCTCTTCATTTAACGACGGTGCGCCGGATACATAATAGGCGAATAATCCTCCTACACCTATTGCTCCAATAATTCCAACCAATAAAATCGTCATGAGTACTCGTCTTACCATCGGTTTCTTATTTTGTTTTTTTGATTGTTTTTGTTGATTTTTTCTAGCTGTGCGAGATTGGCTATTATCTGCCATGTCTCATCGTCCTCCGTTCTTAAAGGTACACTTCATCTAGTATTGATAAATAATCTACTCTTATATGAAATTTCAATGGGATGAAATGTCCTCCTTGTTGTATATCCTTATAAGGAATTGATTTTCTTCCACCATTACTTTGACGTTCCCAATACGAAAAAAGTTTCTCTGCAGGTAACAAATATGTTTCCTCCTGTTGAGAAAAACGGAGGATAATAAAACAAATACCTCCATGTTCAATCACTTGCTTCATATGCTGTATTTGGTGTTCATGAACATTAGAAAGCGGAAAAGAAGTTTTGTTTTTTGTCTCCTTAGCTTCAAAGTCTACATACTTACCCTTATAAACACCATTATAATCTGTAGTGGAGGGTTGTTTAAAGTATGCCTCTTTTATAACAGCAGCACTACGTTTTGGGAAATCAACATTTACGATTTGGACAGGTGTTGGCTTTTTGTGAATAACAGCTTTACCTGATCGTAAGTACGCTTGGTTTGTCTGATTAATATCTTCTTCAAGTGTCATGCCTCGATTAGAGTAATCAGGTTTCTTGTTTTTTTTTTCACCTGTAGGTGGTGGTGTTCGTTTATGACCATTTGGGTAATTCATAATCAATGACCTCCCTGTGCATGTAAGTATCATATCAAAAATATATAAACGATGAGAAGAAAAATTAAAAAATCCTCTTATTTGTCATATTTTTGAACATGCTATTAGTGAGGTGAATGATTATGATTTCGAAGTTCCATCAAAACATCCTAACATCCATTAATTTAGAGACTGTTAAACATAACATCGACAACATTTCCCGTACAAAGGCCTATCAAAACATTTATATAAATCATAAAGAAATAAAATGGGCATTTTTAGCAAGTATGGTTTCTAGAAATGCAGGCTGGAATATGACAGATTTACAGCTAGAGCCATTGAAAACGTTTCTTTCAAAAAAGGTGAAAAGTAATTTATTTGCAACATACGAAAGAGCAAATTGGTTAATCTTTTCTGACGCTTATCCTCAATTACTTCTTTATGAGAGTTCCAAGAAATTTGGAGAACCCTTATTTCATTTACTTCCATACTTTCATGTTTCTAAATTCATGCAAAAAGAGTGGTGTTATTTTTGGAAAAGTCAAGATCATAATCGCTTGGTCACAGCTCTAATTATTAATGAACAAAATGTTATACAAAAACCAGTCATTCAACAACCTTTTTTCAAAAAGAAAGTGTTTCATGGTTATCAATATTTAATACAAGATTTCTTCCACATGAGTGCGGTTCTTTTTCCTACCGTCCATGGAAAAGTATATGGTTCGTACGTACACGATTTTTCGAATCTTACAAAACGTATATCATTGGGCAAAAAGCTTGCATCATTAATGTTCCATCCAGATTATTATCCAGATTTTTATACATTTGCTAAAGTATCGGAACCTATTGGCTCTAGGTATGAATATGAGCAATATTTCACAACACCATCAGCAAAAACACCTATGTTAAGGGCATTATATCCTATTATTACTCACAAGGACAAAATTCGAAAAGATTGGTATATTTCAGGGAGTTCTCTCAAAAAAAGATGGTGGAAACCAGTACATCCCCATTTTTCTCAAGATGTGAGCCATCGATTTTATGCCAAGAGGCATGGATTACTTGCCATTCAGAATATGGCTAGTGCTTATCAAGCTACTAAGGTAGATAAAAAACCTTAAACCTCTTGAAGGAGGATTAAGGTTTTTGGAAGTGTAAAATAGTGTTCTTCATAATGTCTTGCACGAATGCCTACTAGCTAATAGAGGCAAGTGAGACATGTGTTTATATTTAGGTTGCTGGACGATTTTCTCCTTCAAGTTTAGGATTTCCATCGCCTTTGAAGTCTTTGTTCTTTTGCTTTGGTTCACCATTTAATGGTTTTTTAGCTTGTGTATTTCGACCTTTTTTGCCCATTGCAATCCCTCCTCGACAATAGTTTATATCAACTTTTCTAAATCATACGAAAGAAGTGAAAAACTGACGAATCTTATTTTCTTTGTTGCTTTTCTTCTAGTTTTGTCGTACGGGAAGGGGAAGAGGGTTGAAGAGAGAATATTAGGAGTACACAAATGCGAAAGAGGAGGAGTTAGGATGGGCGTTGCTGCAAAAAAAATCGGTACTTATCAGAATGGTATTACAAGAGTAGAGTTTGAAAAGTCGTGGGTGGATTTAATTGATCGAGTCCAAATCATTGATGATAAGGTTTCTAAAAAGGCCGATGAAGTTGTTTTAACAATGGTCCTAGCACATCGTCGTGAAATTGAACAGCTACAATTAGAATTCCTTCAGTTACAAAAAGAAATCAAAACGCTTCAAAAGCAGCAAAAAGCACTGGTCGAGGAGAAGCAAAAACACATCAATGAAAAGCAACCAACAAAGAATAAATGGTGGAATTGGTTTCAAAAATAGATGAAGAAATTCTTCCTTTCATGTTACAGTAGGAGGGAAGGAGTGAGGCAGTATTGAGTTCTAAGCTAGAGAATCAAATTTGGACCATTAAGCAAGAGTTAAATCAATTAAAAGACCGATTTCTTGCTTCAGATAAACCCGCAGACAAAAAAGATCGAGCTCTCTTTGAACAGGTGAAGGAAGAAACATCACCGTTATTTACATTAATCCAAGAATGGTATGATGAAGCAGAGCAATATGTCAAAATGAACCCAGGTAGTAAAGTGTTCCCGATACAGTTAGAAAACACAAAAGATAACTTTGAGTTGCTTGTTCTTCATAGTTATTATATTGATGTTCCAAAGAAACGTTTTATGGAACTATATAATTCGGTTCACTATGTATTAGATCAGTTATTAGATAATTTTAAATAAAATGAAAAGCAGACCAACTAGGGTTTTTGGTCTGCTTTCCTTATGTTTTAAATAGAGACTATTCTTTAATGGCTCCGCCCTTGCTGTTATGCATGTTTTTTGGTTTTTCTTCTCCAACTTCTGCAAACTGTTTAGCTTCCAATGGTTTTTCGTGTTCATGATTTTGTTTTTTCTCTTTATATCCTTTACCTCGTCCCATATGATCCCTCCTTTCTTATTTTATTGTTTCTGTTTCGCCTTAAAACATGCCTCTCATTCAAACGGTGTGTTCATAAGAAAAATTTTTATAGGTTCGTGAACGATGTAGGTGAGATATGCGTCTAATGTGTAGAAGTGAAATGAGGAATGCCTATGGAACAAGATCTTCTAGCTCGTGCAAAAAAAGGGGACGAGGAAGCATTAGCTAGTATATTAAAAGAACATTATACATTCGTATATAAATTTGTAATAAAGATATCAGGCTCAGATCAAATAGCGTTGGATATAACACAGGATACAATGGTAAAAGCTATCCAAAAAATTCATCAATACAAAGGTAAATCAGCGTTTTCTTCTTGGTTGATTCAAATTGCTACGAATACATATCTAGATACGAAAAGAAAACAAAAAACTGCTCAAACGTATTTGGAAAAAGAAAAGGGAAAAGGAAAATTAGATTACAACACTTATAACTCTTTTCAAGTAACAGAATGGTACGCAGCAAAAGAAGCCATATGGAAACTCTCCGATGCTTATAGGATTCCGATATTGCTTAAGCATTACTATGGTTATGATTATACTGAAATAGCTAAAATGACTTCTGTGAAAGTTGGAACTGTAAAATCAAGAGTTCATTATGGCTTGGCCATTTTAAGAGAGGAGCTTCAAGAACATGAGTGACGATAAATCATTTAAAGAGGAAAAGATTATTCAAGTTGTTAAGGTCACGTCAGAGAATATAGATGATGAAGTCAATGTAAATGAGCCCTCCTTAGACTTCTTCAAAAATCTCGTTCATCAAGAACGACAAGCCTGGTACCGAAGGCTATGGATTGAACTTCTTATTTTTTGGTGTATTGCTTTATCAATCATAAGTTTAATGACGATTAGTATCTTATATATTCCAATTATTTTTGTAGGAATACAATTAATTGTCGCTATTGGTTTAAGTGGTTATTTTATAAAAGAGTATGCTAGAATGGCGGTCGTACAAAATGACTTACATTAGTGCAGATGAACTACCTATCTGGGGTTGGGTTCTTGTAGGTATTATTTTACTAACCCAGAGCTCATTTCTGTTTATACAAGCAAAGAAAAAAGGAAAGAATCAATGGTTATGGGGCTTAATTGGAATTATTCAAGTTCCAGTACCACTCATAATATTTTTATTACTAAACCATTATGTGTGGAGTAAACCTGATCATAAAGGTGATTAAAGATGGTAAGAAGAATATTAATCGCACTTATATCTTTATTACAATTAACAGGATTAGTAACTATATTTTTTCATATTTGGTGGGGGCTTACTTTTATTGTGAGTTCTTATGCATGTTTAACAATTGTGATGATTTTATTAATCAAAGAAAGAATAAAAGAAAAAAAGGAGGATGAAGAGAATGATTATCGTGACTACTGATTTTATTCCTGGATATGACATTCAAGAGATAAAGGGTTTTGTGAGAGGCAGCACTGTTCAATCTAAAAATGTTGGTAGGGATATCTTAGCTAGCTTAAAAAATATAGTAGGTGGGGAAATTGTCGATTATACAAAGATGATGGATGAAGCTCGTCAAAAAGCAATAGGTCGTATGAAAGATCACGCTGAGGAAAAAGGAGCAGATGCAATCATCGCTGTACGATTAGAAACATCAAGTGTAACGAATGCAGCTTCAGAAATTATCGCGTATGGTACTGCTGTTACTTTGACAGAACAACAATAAATATAATGTGGTTTTTTAAACCATAAAGAAGCTAGGATATTTATATCCTAGCTTCTTTGAATAAATATGATACTTCATATAAGAGGGTGAATCTGGAATATTCAGTTTCGAGATAATTTGGTGAAGGAGTGGATCCCATACTTAATGAAGGTTAGGGGTGGGTTGGAACCAACTAGTTTTCCTGCGGGCGAGCTGGTGAGCCTTCTCGGTAGCTTTGCTATCTCTGGGTTCTCACCTACTTCATTCTCCCTCGGGAGTCTCGCAGTTTCCTCCCCAAACCTGCTGAGGGATACGTTATCGGCCCCTTAAACAGAGTGCGATTTGCTTAGTTTCGTTGAAGTAATGATATCTAGAATTAGTTGGTTACCTGATCGCAATTAACTCAAAACCTCATCCCACGCTAACCTGATTATGTTTCCGTTCATCTCAACGAAAGCAAAGGTGGCCGTGGAACAAGGGGACTTCTGCTGGAGAAAGAGGTAGGTAGGAACCTACAGAGCCTCGGTTTTAGGCTCGAGGAGACTTGCCAGCTCGCCGGCAGGACGCGAGTTGTTCCACGGCCATCTTAATTCCATATAAAGCAATGGAAACATCCCTCTTGTTTTTAGATCCGAGATTTATCTCGAACTCAAGTCTTCAAGATAATGGGGGTTTTATGGAAGGTTGTAATAGTAACTGATTTCGATAACCTCATACACTAAATAAAATCGCATGGGATTGCTATATTCCCATGCGATTTTCATTTCTAATGTTTAGTTGTTTAATGCCTTTTCTTTCTTTGGTTTACCATGATTAAGCCTATGAAGCATTAAATAAAAGGCAGGTAAGAGTAATAAGGTAAGGATCGTTGAGAACAACAAACCAGCAACAATAGACACAGCTAAAGGTCTAAATAATACATCACCACTAAAGGCTATCGGTAATAGCGCTGCAATAGATGTTAATGAAGTAAGCAGAATAGGGCGTATGCGTGCTCTGCCAGCTTCAATCACAGATGTAATTATAGATGATGATTGTTTATGATTTTGTTCAATAAACTCAATGAGTATTACTGAATTTCGTACAACAATACCTGATAGGGAAACAATTCCTAGTACTGCCAAAAAGCTTAAAGGCTGATTGCTAACAAATAAACCAATGATTGCTCCAGTAATAGCTAAAAATACAGTGCTTGTAATTAGTAACGGCATTAATAGTGAATTAAATTGAATAGCAATCACAAGGTAAATCAAGAATAAAACAATTACAAAAAGCTTAGAAACTTCGATGAAGAATTCTTGTTCTGCACTAGATCCACCAGTTTGACTAAAGGAATAGTCTGTAGGTAAATTCTTCTCAAAGTCACTTATTAAGGTATTTGCTTCTTTTTGAAAATCTGAGCTACCTTCTTTTCCATAGCCTTTTAACGTGATAGTTCTTTCTCCATCTAAATGTGGTATTGCTCCAATTTGAGTAGATTCACTTTTCGTTATAAATTCATTAAGTGTAAATACTTCAGGAGGTTGATTCCCATTGGCAGGAGAAGCTACCTGTAATGCTTCTAAAGCTACTCCAGATTCATTCTCGTCATCGACTAGTATTTTCATATCATATTTATTAACGCCATTATCGAAGGTTGGAAGTGGAATACCTGTATTGGCAGCCTGCAATTGTGATGTTACTTGATCGACAGAGACGTTGTTTTCTGCCATTTTTTCGCGGTTCAATGAATATTCGATATAGGGCTGCTCTGAACTCATGTTTAGTGTCACAATTTCGGTCGAATCTATGTTTTTCATTTTTTCTTTTAGATCGTTTGCAATATCTAATAGATTAGCCAATTCAGGTCCTTGTATTTTTACTGCAATTGGTGCACTTGGAGGAGGTCCAGATGTAATTGTTTCCAGGAAAATTTCACCATCTGGAAACTCTTCCCGTAATGGGCCTTCCCATTCAGAAATGAAAGCAGATGCACTTGTCTTTTCTTTATTAATTCTCACAAGTACTTGCCCTGTATTTTCACCACTTTGTGTCAAACCAGAACTAAATAGGTTCGGCATACCTGATCCAGCAAAAACAGCTGTTTCCGAAATATTGTCGCTATTATTCTGTAAAAAGAATTCCATCTCTTCTAAAGTGTTTTTTGTATTTTCTAACGTATTTCCTTCAGGTAAGGTCATTGAGATGGTAACTTCCTTACGATCAGCAGAAGGGAAGAATTCAAATGGAATCTTAATGACAAGGCTAGCTAATAAAGCACAAATAACAAGTCCTGAAATACCAAATAAAAATGGTTTTTTCGTTACCTTAGGTAGAACCGTTTCAGCATAAATACCTTCTATAGAATTAAATACAGATCCTAAGAGTCCAACTTTTTTAGGAGGTATTGCTTGGTTCTTACGCTTTCGGCGAACATATTGTACAGTAGGTATTAACGTTAATGACATAATAGTAGAAGCAATGATTGTCGTAATAAGCGTAGTTGGAAGCGCTCGAATAAAATCACCATTACTTCCAGATAAGAAGGTTAAAGGAAAGAAGCTGAAAATAATCATTAATGTAGAGGTTATAATCGATACTCGAACTTCCTTAATCCCTTGAATGGTTCCCTTCCATGCACTATCACCTAATTGAAAACGCCTCTGTATATTATCATTTACAACAATGGCATCATCTACCAATATACCGATTGCTATAATAACCCCTATAATCGAAATTTGATTTAAATCGACTCCGACGTAAGGTAACGGAATCAATCCAATGATAACAGAAATTGGAATAGAAACAGCTACTAATATAGCTGAAGAAAACGGTAAGCCTATAAGCATAATAATAAGTACGGCTAAAAGGGAAATACCGAAGGATGTAAGTAAATTTGTAAATACTTCCTCGATAATTGTACTTTGCGTATAGAATTGTTTCACTTCTACTTCAGAGGGGAGGCCTGTAGATAAAGAGCCAACTTTTTCATTTATTTGGTCTTGTAGAGCTGAAATATTAACTCCCTCTTTAGCTAATATTGTAAAGGATAATGAAGGCTCTCCTTCATATGTTATTAAATCTTCTGTTTCTTTGTAAGTGAGATTAATAGATCCTATGTCTTTTAGGTAAATAGGGTCACCTTCAGAAGAAGTACCTACAGATAGTTCCTCTAATTCCTCCCAGTGCTCTATCTTATTTAAAAGCAATTGATATTGTTTGTCTTCCTCTTCTACAGTACCTATTGCACCAGGTTCCAACTCTTGCTTTAACTTATTTACTATCTGAAAGGGGGAAATTTGTTGATCTCTCAATGATTCATTATCAAGCTTCACTAAAAGTTGTTCTTCCGGTAGTCCTTTAATCTGTATCGATTCAACGCCGTTAATATTTGAAATAGAGGTTTGCCATTCATTTAGAGTGTCCTTTAATTGATAAAGATTACTGTAATTGTTACTTACAAAATGATAGGACGATACAGCAGACATACGAAAGTCCGTTTGAATGCTTGGTTCTTGTACCATCTCCGGAAATCCCCTTGAGATGTCTGAGACCGATTGTCTTAGCTTTGAGAAAACAGTCTGTCGCTCAGCATCACCGGATAGTGTGATGGTAACAGAAGAGAAACCAGTAGTTGAAACAGATTCTACTGTTTCAACTCCAGACAAGTTCTGTATCTCTTCCTCATATGGATTTGTAATGGTACTTTCCACTTCTTGTGGAGTAGCACCAGGATAGACAGTTGAAATAGTTGCGACGTTCACGTTGATTTCTGGAATTTCTCTTTTTGGTAATTGTAAATATGTAAATATACCAGTGAAAATAAGTAAAGCTATAAAAACCCAAACAATCTTACGATATTTTAATATCCAACTCATTTACTTGTACCTCCTTAAGGAAAAATTATAAAATAATTAATTTAAGTTTACTATATTTATGTAGAGATATGCGAATGGTATGTAGTGTATAATGTTCTTTGACAACTAATTTCTTTAATTTATGTAAACGCTTTACAGGTAACGTTATTTTTTTTATAATTAAAATTCATTTATATGTGAAAGGGTGGGCATTCATCAATGAATAAACAAGCCTTGATAGAAAAAGCCAAAACTATAAGAGAAAAAGCCTATGTACCATATTCCCACTTCCCAGTAGGAGCAGCTGTGATAATGAAATCCGGTAAAGTATACGATGGCTGTAATATAGAAAACGCTGCATATCCCGTTACATGTTGTGCTGAGAGAGTAGCGATTTTTAAAGCGATATCTGATGGTGAAACTGAATTTGATAGTCTTGCGGTAGTTGCAGATACCAAAAGACCCGTTCCACCATGTGGATCATGTCGACAGGTTATAAGTGAATTCTTTTCACCTGATGCTGAAGTGTACACAACGAATTTACAAGGTGAAATAAAACAAGTTACAGTACAAGAATTATTGCCATATTCTTTTTCACAGGATGACTTAACAGATTAGATAGGTAGAAAAAAGAGCTGCGTTCACTAAATGAACACAGCTCTTTTATATCTTGAATCATTCTGATGTAACCACGTAAAATAGGCTGGTATAACTTCATGTATTAAGCCATTTCACCATAAAATAGGTATCTGACTTAGTACATGTCTCCTTATATTTACATAGGTTATTAGTGAACCTAATATAAGAAAGGAGACAGCATTAATGCATAAAAAGATGTGTCAACCTGGAATGGTAAGTCCAACACAAACCAATGTTCATCCTACAAAACATTGCGTTAAGCATAATTTCTATCAACAAGAGGTCAACAATGTATTCCCTACACACACCACAAATGTTAATCACATGAATACAGTCAATAAAAACTTCTACCCACAAACACAATCAGATGTGAATCAGTACTCTCAACAAGATGTAAATATGGGACCAACTTCTCCGATGGGAATGGGACCTGGAATGCAGGGACCAGGTAGTCAAGTAGCAGGTGCTTCTACAGGACCTCAAGGTATGGGTCCAGGGATGCAAGGTCCAGGAATGCAAGGTCCAGGGATGCAAGGTCCAGGGATGCAAGGTCCAGGAATGCCAATGGGAATGAAGAAACCCGGCTGTGGTTGTTGGAGAGATTAGTGTTTATTTATAAGAGCTGGCGAGACCAGCTCTTATTCTACATAGAAAGGAAGTAAAGATGAAGGTTCTTACGATAACAGGGTATAAACCAATGGAAATGGGCATATTTAAAGTAGATGATTCTAATATAAAATATGTAAAAGAAACGATTAAGAGACGGCTAATACCATTTATTGAAGATGGGCTGGAGTGGATTTTATTATCTGGCCAAATGGGGGTAGAAATTTGGTCAGGGGAAGTTATACTAGAGTTAAAAGAAGAGTACGATATTAAAGTAGGATTATTTCCCCCATTCCTTAATCAAGAACAAAGATGGCCTGAAGCTCAACAAGAACAGTACCACCTTCTATTGGACGCTGTGGATTATAGTCAACCATTGTATCAAAAGGAATACGAGGGGCCATATCAATTTAAAGCGAAAGATCAATGGTTACTTGATAAGAGTGATGCTTGCTTAATCCTATATGACGAAGAAACAGGTGGAAGTCCAGGGTATTTTTTGGATAAGGCAAAAGCATATCAAGAAAAATATGATTATGAGATTTATATGATTACACCGTTTGATATTGATGAAACGGTGCAAGAAATGATTATGGAGGACCCGGCATATTGGTCAAATTAAATTGACATACATTCCTTCTTCTGCAAAAATTATGATAAGCGTATAAAGTCTGAGGTGAGATAAATGGGTTTAGACCGTATTCAGTTAACTGGAAAAGAGATATTAGATAAAGACTTTAAAACTGCAATTCGTGGATACAATCAAGAAGAAGTCGATCAATATTTAGATACGATTATTCAAGACTATGAAGCTTTTCATCAAGAGATTGAACGTCTGAAACAAGAAAATGAACGTTTAAAGAAACAATCAGATCAAACTACTCGTACACGACAGCCCTCTGCTACAGGACAAGTAAATTATGATATTCTACAACGTGTTTCGAACCTAGAAAAGGCAGTGTTTGGCAGGAAGTACGCGGACGAGTAAATAATCACGATTCAATTATAAGATTCACAGCCTCCAAAAAGAAAGATTCATTCATGGTAGTTGGAACCTTTTCCATAAATTACAAGGTGAATGAGGTATTTAGTTGTGCTATAATAAGTAAATGTAGTTATTGACTCAATAACAAATTCAGTCTAAAATAAATGAGCAATTGATAAATACTTGGGTAATCGCTGTATGACATGCTCATGCAGAGGAAAGTCCATGCTCACACAAGCTGAGATGCTTGTAGTGTTCGTGCTTGACGAAATCATAAGTCAAGGTAGTGTAACAGCTAACGGCAGAGAAATGATCTACGTCCAAATGGATAGGACCAGATTATCTTGAAAGTGCCACAGTGACGAAGTTTCGTTGGAAACAACGAAAGTGGAACGAGGTAAACCCCACGAGTGAGCAACCCAAAATTAGGTAGGGGCACTTTTCTGAGGGAACGAAACCAACAGGAAAAGACAGGTTTTTAACCTGTAGATAGATGATTACCACCGGAGTACGAGGTTGACCGCCGTTTGCAGTACAAAGGTACAGAACATGGCTTACAAAGTATTTATCAGGTCACCTAAGTAGATTGTGTTACCCTTTCTAAGAGCTCTTGCTTAGAAAGGGTTTTTTATGGGTTACACTAAGGTTAAATCTATTAATGGAAGATAGCATAAGTGTAACAAGTTAGGGCTTGCAACTTGGCAAGATTTCTTTGAAAATGGTTACGCTATACATAGAAAATAGTAGAGATTTATAACATTAAGGAGTGGAGAAGATTGCCTAAAAAAGTTACGTTAATTGCAACGAGTGCTATGGGGCTTGAATCCGTTGTTGCTCAAGAGGTTAAGCAATTAGGATATGAGGACGTGACTGTAGAAAATGGAAGGGTACGATATACAGCTGAAATATCAGCAATCCCAAGAAGTAATCTATGGTTACGCACAGCAGATCGCGTAAAATTATTAGTTGGAGAATTTGAAGCTACAACGTTTGATGAATTATTTGAACAAACGAAAGCTCTACCTTGGGAAGAATATGTGCCAGAGGATGGAGCCATTCCTGTTATAGGTAAATCAGTGAAATCCACCCTGTATTCTGTACCTGATTGTCAATCGATAGTAAAAAAAGCTATTGTGGAGCGTATGAAGAAGAAATATGGGTTAGCTACTCACTTAGAGGAATCAGGCCCGATGCATCGGGCTGAAATTGCTATTCATAAAGATCATGCAATGCTGACATTAGATACGAGTGGATCTGGACTTCATAAACGTGGTTATCGTACAGGCCAAGGTGAAGCTCCTATAAAAGAAACATTAGCTGCAGCCTTAGTCCAGCTTACAAATTGGAAACCAGATCACCCGTTCGTAGATCCATTTTGTGGTTCAGGTACAATCCCTATTGAAGCGGCATTAATTGGACAAAATATTGCTCCTGGATTTAATCGCGAATTTGCGGCAGAAGAGTGGGACCTAATACCTTATAATTTATGGGAAGATGCATATAACGAAGCGGAAGAAGCCGCAAATTACGACCAGCCACTTTCTATAACAGGATATGATGTAGATCAACGTATGATAGAAATAGCTAGAGAAAATGCTTTAGAGGCAGGTTTGGGAGAATTAATCAATTGGAAACAATTGCAAATTAAAGATTTCAAACCTACTCAACCAAACGGATATATCGTAGGTAACCCACCATATGGTGAACGTTTAGGAGAGAAGGAACAAGTTGAACAAATGTATAAAGACCTCGGTCAAATTATGCAAGATTATCCTTCTTGGAGCGTGTACATCATTACTTCCAATGAAGATTTTGAAAAACTATATGGCAAGGAAGCAAGCAAACGTCGTAAGCTTTATAATGGATTTATTAAAATTGATTACTATCAGTATTTTGGAAAGCATGAAAAATAAGAAAAGCCAGCTATTATTAACTAATAATAGTTGGCTTTTTTCTATAAAAGTTATTATCTATGTAGTAATAAGATAAGTGATTATTAATATTGAATGCATTAATAATTGAAGTTTTTTGTATGTACAAGAAAAGGGTTAAAACTAAGAGGTTATTGTTTTATTATTCTTTGGATTATTTGTATAATAGTAAAGAAGCAAAAATTGGAATTTTTAAAAAATAATCATCAAGTTATTAGGAGGAAGATTATGGGGGAACAATGGAATCAATTAGAACAACAATTTATGGACTATACAAAAGAAATGAGTCAATATGAGGAAGCCATTGGTCTTATGTTTTGGGATCTACGC
The DNA here is from genome assembly GCF_009856295.1 of Pontibacillus yanchengensis. Classification (NCBI taxonomy): domain Bacteria; kingdom Bacillati; phylum Bacillota; class Bacilli; order Caryophanales; family Bacillaceae; genus Pontibacillus; species Pontibacillus yanchengensis. Next base: position 245,297 of record NZ_WMEU01000006.1, read on the forward strand.
ACAGGTGCGCCTAAAAAAGGTGTGGAAGGTCGTTCAGATGTAATAGCAACATTATCACAAAAGGTTCATGAAATGACTACATCTGTTGAAATGAAGGGGTACATAGATGAATTAAAAGGTAATACAAATGACCCCATCATCCAAAAAAGTATAGAAGAATGTGAAAAAAATTATAATCAATACTCAAAAATCCCTTCAGAAGAATACAAAGAATATGTATCACTTCAATCTAAATCAGAAGCAGTTTGGGAAGAAGCAAAAGAAAAAAATGACTTTGAGATGTACCGTCCTTATTTAGAGAAAATGGTTGAATACAATAAACGCTTTGCCGAATACTGGGGATATGAAGATCATATTTATAACGCTTTATTAAACAACTTTGAACCAGGAGTTACGGTAGATGTTTTAGACCAAGTGTTTCCGAAAGTACGAAAAGAACTTACAAATTTGTTGCAAAAAATCCAGACATCTGATGTGAAACCTAATCCATCTGTATTAACTGGAGAATTCCCTAAGCAACTTCAGCAAGATTTCAGCTTGGAAATTCTCAATCGAATGGGATATGATTTTGAAGCAGGACGTTTGAACGAAACGGTACATCCATTTGCGATTGGTTTAAACACAGGAGATGTGCGTGTAACAACAAAGTATGATGAAGCTGATTTTCGTACAGCTGTATTTGGAACTATTCACGAAGGTGGTCATGCTTTATATGAGCAGAATATTGATCAAAAACTAGCTTATACTCCTTTAGCTGGTGGTACTTCAATGGGTATCCACGAGTCTCAATCATTGTTCTGGGAAAACTTTGTAGCAAGGACAGAACCATTTTGGAAGAATCATTTTGATTTATTCTTAGCAAATGCTCCAGAAACATTTCGATATGTAGATTTTTATGACTTTTTCAATGCAGTAAATGAAGTGAAACCATCATTAATACGTATTGAAGCGGATGAACTCACTTATTGCCTTCATATCATGGTTCGTTATGAACTGGAGAAAGCCTTAATTAATAGTGAGATTGAAGTCCAGGATTTACCTAAACTTTGGAATGATAAGATGGAAGAATATTTAGGCGTTCGCCCTACTTCTGATCGTGAGGGTGTGATGCAAGACGTTCATTGGTCTGGAGGTGCATTTGGATATTTCCCTTCCTATGCACTAGGATATATGTATGCAGCACAATTCCATAGTGCTATGAAACAAGAATTAGATGTTGAGAAAATTATTGGTAAAGGTGACTTTGATCAAATTCGTAGTTGGCTAACTGAAAATATACATCAATATGGAAAAATGAAGAAGCCTCTAGAAATTTTGGAAGATGTGACCTCTGAAAAATTAAACCCTGAACATTTAATTAACCATTTAACAGAGAAATATCAAAAGGTTTATAATTTTTAATACGATAAGAACATTATTGGCTTGTCAAAAAATAGGAGGAGTTTTCTTTGATTCCAACTAAATATAAGGAGTACTATCATACTCCTTCTTCGGACCAAGAATTTAAAGGTTTTTTGTACTTTCCGAAAGTTTAAATCTTATAAAGGTGTAAGCGGGTGTAAGCGTAAGGTGTATTTGGCAAGTAAAAAATGTAGGGAATGGCATTCAAAAATGTATGCCACTTGCCGCCTCTAAATTATCGGTGAGTTAATGATTCTTTGTACCTGAAACTATCGCCTGTAAACAATAATAAATGG